>JACDCP010000012.1 GCA_013817465.1 Gammaproteobacteria bacterium
CGCGGTGCTCGATGAGACGCGCATCTACTACGGCAGCGACGAGGAGCAGGCGATGATGCGCATGAAGGTCGCGGCCACCGACAAGATGCATGAGGCCGCATCGGTCGAGTCACGCGCGCGGCGCGCGGCGTTCAATGCCTCGGCCGCCGGCGAGGCGAACCTGCTCGGCACCAACGAGCTCGTCGATGATGTCGCCAGCGGGCGGGTGGATCTCGATGCGATCGAGGAAGAGGCCCTGCCGCCTTCCCTGCAGGTCCTGGCGCCCGAGGCGCGCAAAGAGATCATCTCGGAGTCGGCGCGCAAGCGCGAGGAGCTGCAGCGGCAAATCCGGGATATCTCGCAGGAGCGCGATGCGTATGTGGCGAAGAACCTCGCGGATGCCGGTGGGACCAGGGATTCGCTGGATCAGAAGATCTACGAAGCAGTGAAGGAGCAGGCGGAGGCTTTCGGGCTCGCGTATGCGGACGGGCCGAAGCACTGAAGAAGTTGGAGAACCGGGGCCGGTGGCGGCCCCGGTTCAGGTACGTCGGGTCTATTTCGCCGGCGGTTGCGGATTGTCAACTCGTTCATACGGCGCACTGCACCGGCCCCCGTTCAGCTTATGTTCACCGCGCCTGATTTCAAATAGGGCTGCGCAGGGAATTGCGCGGTCAGACGCGCGCCCGGACCGGGATGTTCGGGGCGTAATACCCAACGGATCGGGAGGATCATCATGGCAGCGGCGCCGATTATTCTGGAGCGAGACTGGATGCCCGTCCGGGGCAGAATGCCCTTCGGCTCGCATCAAGAATCTGAAGCCTTGCAGACCGCGCCGCTTGCAAACGCAGGCGATGTGGACGTTCCGCAGGTTGCCCTCGTGCAGGATGCCGAGCCTGTTCCTGCGACGAAAATCCGGGCCGGCCAATCGGGACGCAAACGATCTGCGCTGCCCTTCAAGGCGGGTGATGTGCTGGCAGGCCGCTACGCCATCGTGAAAAAAGTGGCGACGGGCGGCATGGGGGTTGTCTATCAGGCGATCGACCGGCGCCGTGCCGAGGCCGGCTCGGTCTATCCCTATGTCGCGGTCAAGGTTGCGAATATCCCGAATGTCAATTCGGTTGACGCTCGCAACGCGTTGCACCGCGAGTTCGCCCGCGTCGCGGCCCTGAGGCACGAAGGCATTGTCAACGTGACCGATTTCGATCGACAGGGCAAGCATTTCTTTCTCGTCATGGAATGGCTCGACGGGAAATCGCTCGGAACGATTCTGAGCGCGGCCGCGGCAAGCGGAACCCGCTGCTTCGACCGTATGCTCACGACGCGATTCATAGAAAATATCGCCGACGCATTGGCCTGCGCTCACCGGCAGGGTGTCGTGCACGCGGATATCAAGCCGGACAATGTCTTCATCACCGAAGAGCGCGACGTCAAGTTGCTGGATTTCGGCAACGTCAGCCTGGCCGCGGATCGCTCGGGCGCACGCTACTTCGCGACCAAGGCGTACGCAAGCTGTGAAGTCCTCGAACGCAAACCGCCGGAGTCGAGCGACGATGTCTTCGCGCTGGGCTGCATCGCGTATGAGTTGCTGACCGGCCGCCGTCCCTTACAGGGCATGAATGCGCTGGAAGCAGAAATGGGCGGGTTAACCGTCGAACCGATCGAGGGCATCGAACCGCGGATCTGGCGGGCCATCCGTGCTGCGCTCAGCTTCCGCCGTGAGGGTCGGCCGCAGGACGCAGGACGATTTTTGGAGCTGTGGCACCAACAATTGCCGCAGGCATTGCCACGGCGACGCTCTGCGGGCGGCCGCAGAGCCATGCTTTGGATATTGCTGGTTGTCGGCGTGGCGACAGGATTCGGCGGGATGGAGATTGCACAGCGACCTGTGTCCGAACAACAGGGCGCAACAGCGGTTATGCAGGAAGATCGTCCGTTCTACGTCAGGGGTATCGCGACGCCTGAAACGGACGCAGCACAGGAAGCTTTGCCGGCGACGCCCGCTGCAGAGCCGATCGCTACGCCCACGGAGCTTGCAGCCATGACAGGCGCCGAAGTGCCTGTTTCCGTTCCCGCTGAGCCTGCAGTCATGACAGTCGCCGAGGAATCGGTCGCCGCTCCCGCGGAATTTATAGACGTGACAGTTGCCGAGGAGCCCGTGGTTGCCGCCGTGGAACCTGTCCGGCAGCAACAAGCTGTTCAATCTGACCCGGAGTTCCTCGACCCGACATCGCAAACGAATGGCGTGTCGCGCGAGCCGGGATCAGCCGCAACATTGCCGCGAAACGACGAGCTATCGTCAGGGCAACCCGCGCAGCATCGGCCCGGCCAATCGTACTGGCTCGCACGAGTGAAACTGTTACCGGCAGAATCCCTGTCGTCGGTGAATCCGATCGTCTACGCCGCGCCTGAATTTCCACGAAGCGTCAGGTCGCAGATTGCCGGAGGATGGGTGGACGTCAGTTTTGCTATCGCGCCGACCGGACAGGCTGTCGGTATCGAAATCCACGACGCGGAGCCGGCAGGCGTTCTCGTTCGCGAAGCGATCGAGGCGGTGCGGCAATGGCGGTTTTCGGGCTCAGACAGCGGCCGTCACGTCCGCACCCGGCTCCAGTTCGAATCCTAGCGATTCCTCGCCCGACAGCAGGATTCAAAGCATAATACCGTCCATAGCTCAGGACGCTACGTACTGTCCTCGACCGGGGATGCTGATCCTTCCGCAATGGCCGGAGGAAGGAAATCGTGCAAAACGACATCAACAAATCGAACCGATCCCGGCGGCAGACATGTTCTGCGTTCTCGACTGTCATTACCCTGACGCTGGTGGGCGCTTGCGCGGCAAGCCCGGATAGAATCCCACGACTTTCAGCGGCCGAAGTGTCCAGGCATGCTCTTTTCGTCGATCGGCGGGGCCATGCCATCGATCTTCGAACCTGGGATGGCGGAGCCTTCGACCCGGATACCTGGTACGGCGCCGAGCGTGATCCGCGCACCGAGGCTGCGCTCGTAAAAGCAATCGTGCAAGGCGCAGAGTCAGCGCTGGCGAATTGTGATGAAGCGGTATCCCGATTGCCGGCCCAGACGAGCGGAGAGATATCCGAGGGTCGTTACAAGGAAATCCTGATCTTCTTTCACGGCGGCCTCAACAGCAATGCCGACAGCCTGGCCAGAACGAGGAAACTGATTCCGGATATCAAAACCCCATGCCGATACCCGATCTTCGTGAATTGGCGATCCGGCGGATTTTCCTCATACAAGGATCACCTGATCAGAATCCGGCAAGGCGAGCCCAAAGGCTGGATCGCGAAATTGTCTTCCCCCCTTTATCTCGTCACAGACATGGCACAAGCAGTTGTGGGAGCGCCCAAGGCGTGGCTGACGCAGGGCGCTCATGCAGTGACCAGTGCAACGGAGCCGCCCGACGCAGAGTTGAGCGGCCTTTCCGTTTGCGGCCCCGGCATTACGCAACCCTGTCTGGCGACTTTCGAGCCCCTATGCGAAACGGGCTCTAACCGACGTCAGTTACGAAAAGCCATCTGGCTGGCGACGTCGCCTTCGAAGCTCGTTGTAACTCCTGTCGTTTACGAAATGGGCAAGCCGGCGTGGGATGTCATGCTGCATCGTTCGAACACCATGATCTGGACAACTTGCGACCTCGATCCGTCATGTCCGAAGGACCCCGACACCAAGTCAGCAGCCGATCCGATGGGGTCAGGCGGGCTCGCCCGCCTGTTACGGGAAGTGCATGACCTTACCGTAATGGAGGGCGGCGCCGCGAACTATCGGATCACGCTGGTCGGCCACTCCATGGGCGCAATCATTATCAATCGGCTGGTTACTTTGCTGCCCGAGCTTCCTGTCCGCAACATCATCTTCCTGGGCTCGGCGGATTCCATTAGAAACACGCAAAGCGGGGTGCTGCATTTTCTGGAACATGCCGAGAACGCGAAGTTTTACTCGTGGATGCTGCATCCCGACAACGAAGAAAGGGAACTGTCGGCCCGAGGTCTCTTGCCGAGTGGATCGCTCTTGACCTGGATCGACAATATGTACACGAGCCCGGAGACGTTATTGGATAAACGTTTCGGCCGCTGGCAGAGCCTGAAAAGAATTCCGAAGATCATTCCGGAAGAGTTTGCCGGGCGAGTGCGATTGATGGTTTTTCCGCTGAACGACCGGAACAGGCCTTTCGAGCACGGCGATTTCGGAGGCTGTGATTTCTGGGATCTGGACGCCGTGGAGCGAATGTACGATGGGCGATAAGCCGCCAGACCTCGCCGGTTTCGGTATGACACTCAGACAAGGTCGCTGGCACGGTCATTGCAAGTACACCATCGTTGCCCGATTAGTGGCTTGCCGTGAGCGGAGGTATGACTGACGTGATAACCAGGAGCAGGTTGATACAGATCAGCGCCGGTGCATTGCTTGCCGTTTCAGCGGGGCTGGCAAGCACGCAGGCCATGGCCGACTGCCAAGACCGGCTGGAGGAGCTCGAAGAGCACCGTGACCAGGCCCGCTACTATCCGGACGAAATGCGCCGCGATTTGCGTCAGCTGCGCGACTCGGCCGAGCTCCTGCTGGAAACCGATCGCGAAGACCTGTGCAATGAAGTCGTCGATGCCATGCAGGAAACCATGGAGGAGCGCAATGACGAGGTGCAGGCGGCGCAAAAGCAGGCGCGGCTCGAGAATGCGACGCCTGTCAGCGAGGTGACGGAAGTACTGCGCGCAAGCTCGATAAAGGGTTCGATAGTGCGGTCCGCAGATGGCAAAGAGCTCGGCACAATCGAAGACGTGGTGGTCACACCCAGCTCCGGCGAAATCGCTTATGTGGCCTTGTCGTATGGCGGCTTTCTGGGCATGGGCGAAAAGCTCATTGCCGTGCCCTGGGACGCGCTTCGGCTGACCGAAGGGTCAGTTTTCGTGCTTGGCGTTCAGCAGGAGGCGCTGGACAAACTGGAAGGCTTCGATGAGGACGAATGGCCGGCAGAGGCAAACGAAGGCTGGCGCGCGACCGACACCGTCCGCTGAACGGTTGATCGAACCATAGTAGATTACTGCCGGACGAAAATCCGGCCGTCCCAGTCGAGCAAAAGCCGCCCGTCGTCGCCGTCGCGCCTGAAGGTATAAGGCTCCGGGATCGCCCCACATGTGATAGTCGGCCAGCCAAAGATCGCCGCCCGCGTGTTCGAGCTTGCCGTGCAGAACGCCGAAGCGCGCGGTCAGGCTGTCGGCTTCGTCCACATCGACAGTGAAGCGCGAGCCCCGCCACGACATCGGTGTCGGCGAGAAAGCCCTCGAGCTTGTTTTCGAAGTCACGGTCGAACCAGATGTCTTTGCGTATGCTGCCCGGATTGGCGCCGATGTCTTTGCAATGTTCGATAGCCGGTGCGGCGTGCAGGAACGGGCTCGCGGTGGCGACGCAAAGTGCGGCCGCAGCGATCACCAGGGTCAGCGGTTTCATTTGGAGATCCAGGCGTGATTGCGATGCGCGCGATTGTGCGCTGCCCGGATCGGGTGGTCTTGAATCGATGTAACTTCAAGGCCGCACGCTGCTCCCGAGCATCGTCCGCCGCAGCGTGCCCGGCGTGAAGCCGGTCTCCGCCTTGAGCACGCGCGTCATGTGGCTCTGGTCGGCGAAACCGGCATCGAGAGCGGCCTCGGCCAGGCTTTTTCGCGGATCCAGAACGTGGCGGAGGGCCGCGCCGGCCAACGTCCGGCATCGGTAGGCGGTGATCGTCGAGCCGAAGTGCCGGCGGAAAAGTCGTGCGAGATGGATGCGGTGAATGCCTGCGCTCTTTGCCGTTTCAGCGACGGAAAAGGAGGCGGGCTCGAGGCAAATCTGCTCCTTGAGGCGAGCCATGAGTGGCGGGGCGGTTGGCGGCGCCGGCACAGCGGTTTCCTCGGCGATGAGCGCGAGCAGGTCCCACAGAAGATCCCTGGCCGCTGCGAACTGCTCTGTACCTGTCGGTATGCTTTTCGCAATAGCACCGAGCAGCGCCTGCAGCTTGTGCGAAGTTTGCCATCCCAGCCGGTTCGGCGGGACGACCTCTCCGATTCGAGCGCGTCGCCTGCAATTTCCCAGGACAGGATCAAGCCGCCGTTGGGTCCGAACACGACGCTGTGCCGCGCGCCGTCCGGCTTGCGCGCGACGCTCAGCCGATGCGATTCCTGCTCACCGCCACGCGTGCTCTCCCGCAATTCTCCCGCGATCAGCAGTGATATCTGCGCGTTGTCGTGGGTATGTTTTGCCTGGGCATGTCCAGGCGGGTACCAGGCGAGCCGGCAGACCAGATCGTGACTGGCCGACAGCGTGCGGATGATGGTCGAGCGGGAATGCAGAGCCGGCGAAACTCCCGAAGCCCGGCGGCACGCTGAAAGTTGCCGATGGCTTCCTTTACTTGACGGAAATTCGATGGCAGGCTCGATGACGGCTTTCAAGGAGGAGGAATAACCCACATTTTGCCATTGCGCCGACTAACCTCTGCCGGCCGTGCCGTCAGATCTATTGTCAGTCAGGAACGCTACCGATGAATCTTGATCAGCCTGCCGCGACATGGATGTGATTGCACCACCGTTGCCGGACAACGAATCCGCGCGTCTGGCCGTGTTGCGGCGGTACCGGATTCTCGACACGGTCCCGGCGGAACCCTTCGATCGCATCACGCGGCTCGCCTGTCGCCTGTTCAAGGTCCCGATTGCGCTGATCTCTCTGACCGACCAACGGCGGCAGTGGTTCAAATCGCGCTGCGGCCTCGACGTCGAGGAAATCGATCGTGATGTCGCGTTCTGCGCGCATGCGCTCCTCTCACGCGCTGTCATGATTGTCCAGGATGCGCGCCAGGATGCGCGGTTCGCCGCCAATCCCCTCGTGACCGGTCCGCCGCACGTGCGATTCTACGCCGGCGCGCCGCTCATCGATGCCGCCGGCTTCGCGCTCGGTACGCTGTGCCTGTTCGACTCTCGTCCCCGCGGGCTGTCGAAACCTGGCGTGGATACCCTTCGGGACCTCGCAGGTATTGTCATCGAGCAGATCGAGAGAAGCGCGGCCGGCAGCGGCATAATTGCCGGGGGGCCGAGCGAGCCGATGGCCGGGGGCCAGGCCGCACAGGAGAGGATGGAGCGCCAGGAGCTGTTCCTCAATTCTGTGCTCGAGAACCTGAGCGAGGGTGTCGTCGCGTGCGACGAGACCGGGCGCCTGATCCTGTTCAATCGATCGACGCGCCAATTCCACGGCGTCGACGATGCTCCTGTTCCGCCGGAGCAGTGGGCGGAGCGATACAGCATTTACCGCGCCGACGGCCAGACGCTAATGGACAAGTCGGAGATTCCGCTCTACCGCGCTCTGCAGGGCGAGACCATCCGGAATGTCGAGATGGTCATCGCGCGTAAGGGCAAGCCGCGGCGCGTGCTGATGGCGAGCGGCTCGCCGATGTACGACAAGCAGCGCCGCAAGCTCGGGGCAGTCGTCCTGATGCGCAATGTCACCGGGCAGATCGAGATCGAAAAACAGTTGCAGCAGGCGCAGAAAATGGAAGCGGTCGGGCAGCTCACGGGCGGCCTTGCGCACGACTTCAACAACCTGTTGACCATCGTCATCGGCAACCTGCAGCTCCTCGAGCAGGATCTGGCGAGCGATCCGAAGCGCAGCCGGCAGGTGAACGCGGCGCTCGAGGCGGCGAATCGCGGCGCGAAGCTCACCCGCCAGTTGCTCGCATTCTCGCGCCGGCAAGTGCTCGAGCCCGAGATCGTGAACTTGAGAAAGCACCTGGTGGAGCTCGAACAGTTGCTGAAGCGCACGCTCGGCGACGCGATCGACATTCATACCAGCATTGCCTCGGGCACCTATGCGATCAATGTCGATTCGAATCTGCTCGAATCGGCGCTGCTCAATCTGGCAATCAATGCGCGCGATGCCATGAACGGCCAGGGCCGGCTGACCATCGACGCGCAGAATGTGACGCTGGACCGGGAATACGCCGCGCGGAATCAAGGCCTGAAGCCCGGCGATTATGTGAGCATTTCCGTCAGCGACACGGGTGCCGGTATGTCGCGCGAGGTGCTGGATCGCGCGTTCGAGCCGTTTTTCAGCACCAAGGGACCCGGCAAGGGAACCGGTCTCGGGCTCAGCATGGTCTACGCGTTCGCGAGACAGTCCCAGGGCCAGGTGAAAATATCCAGCGAGCCCGGCCGCGGCACGCGGGTGGAGATCTATCTGCCGCGGGCGACCGCAGAGGAGATACAGGAAGAAGCCCGCGTGACCGGGCGCTATCAGGCCATACCCAGCGGAACGGAGCGCGTGCTCGTCGTCGAGGACAATGCGGGGGTGCGCCAGATCGCGGTCAAGCTGCTGCAATCGCTCGGCTACCAGACCGTCGAGGCGGCCGACGGCTGGCAGGCCTGCGAAATACTGTCCTGCGACCGGGACATCGACCTGCTGTTCACCGACATCGTCATGCCGGGCGGCATGAACGGTGCGGAGCTGGCGCAGAAGGCGCAGGCCCTCCGGCCGAGTCTCAAGGTGCTGTTTACATCGGGATATACCGAAAACACATTCGTGCAGGACGATCAGGTCAAGCCGTGCGGCGCGCTGCTGACCAAGCCCTATCAGAAGCAGGAGCTGGCTCTCAAGGTCCGCCAGGTCCTCGACGAGCTGGCGCGTGAAGCAGTGACCGGCTGAGATATGGAAACTATCGTGACCGGGGATAGCGTTCAGGCGGCGCGTCTGCTGATCATAGACGACGAGCCGCAGATCGCCGAGTTCGTCCGCGACGTGGCCGAGCGGAATGGATACGCGGCGGCGTCGGCGGACAGCTTCGAGGCGTTCCGGCGCCTCTATTCGGAATTCGTTCCGAACGTCATCGTGGTCGATCTGCAAATGCCCGGCGCCGACGGCGTCGAGTTGCTGCGGTACATGGCCTCGCAGGGATGCCGCGCGCGGATCATCATCATCAGCGGCATGGATCAGAAGGTGCTGGCGTCCACGCGCAGGCTCGGACGCGAATACGGACTGGATATCGTCGAGACGCTCCAGAAGCCTATCATGCTCAAGGAACTGACGCGGATTCTCGCGAATCAGGACTCGGCGCCGGAGCTCACCGCGGCCGATCTGCGCGATGCCCTGGAGCTGGGGCAGATCGTCTTGCGCTATCAGCCGAAAATCGAGCTGGCGGGGGCCGGGGCGCCGAAGCCTGCCGCAGCCGAGGCGCTGGTGCACTGGCAGCATCCAGAGCACGGCCTGCTCCAGCCCGATTGCGTCGTCACGCTTGCGAGCGCTTCCGGGCTGATCGGGGGGCTCACGGACTACGTGCTGCGCACGGCGATCGAGCAGATGAAGCAGTGGCAGGATGCGGGCGCGCGCATCGCCGTCTCGGTCAACCTCCCGCCGGACCTCATCGACGATCTCGAGTTCCCGGATCGGCTCGCGAACCTCCTGCGCCAGTTCGACGTGCCCGCAAGCCAGCTCTGCATCGAGATCACCGAGCGCGGCGCCATGAAGCATGTCGGGCGCACGATGGATATCCTCACGCGCCTGCGCCTCAAGGGCATCGGTTTATCCATCGACGACTTCGGCACCGGGAGCTCGTCGCTCGTCCAGCTTTTCAAGATGCCGTTCAACGAGCTCAAGATCGACCGCTCCTTCGTCATGGAAATGATCGACAACCCGGAAGCCGCCACCATCGTGCGCGTGCTCATCGATCTCGCGCACAGCCTCGGCATGCGTGCCTGCGCAGAGGGCGTGGAGAACCAGGCGATTTCCGATGCCGTCGCGGCGCTCGGCTGCGATACGATGCAGGGATTTCACTACAGCAAGTCGATCCCGCCGGACAAGCTGCTCGCGATGTTCGGTCGCTGGCCGACCGCGAGCTGATCTCGCAGCTGTCAGATCCTGGTCAACGCCTCCAGAAAGATTTTGCCGTATCTCTCGAGCTTCACCTGACCCACGCCGGTGATGTCCAGGAACTCCGCCGCATTGGCCGGCTTCAAGCGGCTCATCTCCGCCAGCGCCGCATCGCCGAACACCACATAAGGCGGTACGCCCTGCTCATCGGCGAGCCGTTTCCGCAGGACGCGCAGTGATTCGAACAACGCGGCGTCCTCCGGCGCCAGTCCGGCCGCGGTCTTTGGAGACTTCTTCTTAATAAGCTTTTCCTTGACCCGCGGCCGCGCCAGCTCGAGCGATTTCTCGCCCCGCAGTAGCGCCGTGGCGCGCGGAGTGAGCTTCAGCACCGAGTAGCTGGCGATGTCCTGCTCGAGATAGCCGCGATGGATGAGCTGGCGGACGATGGAGATCCACGCCAGCTCGCTCAGCTCGCTGCCGATACCGAAGGTGGAAAGCGTGTCGTGGCGGCGCTGCCGGATCTGATCGCTGTCGGCGCCGCGCAGCACATCGACCACGTAGCGAATGCCGAAGCGCTGTCCGACACGATAGACGCATGAAAGCGCTTTCTGCACCTCCACGGTGGCATCGAAACGCTGCGGCGGGTCGAGGCAGACATCGCAGTGGCCGCAGTCGGTTTCGAGGTGCTCGCCGAAATAGCCGAGCAGCACCTGCCGGCGGCAACTCAGGCTCTCGGCGAAGGCCACCATTGCCTGCAGCTTGTGCGACTCGATGCGCCGCTGCTCCGGATTCTCCGAAGATTCGAGTAGCCGCCGCACCGTGACGACGTCCCGCGGGCCATAGAGCAGCAGTGCCTCGGCTGGCAGGCCGTCGCGGCCCGCGCGGCCGGTTTCCTGATAGTAGCCCTCGATGTGCTTCGGCAGATCGTAGTGCACGACGAAGCGGACATCGGGCTTGTCGATGCCCATGCCGAAGGCGACGGTCGCGACCACGATGCGGATATCGTCGCGGACGAAGCGATCCTGCACATTCTGGCGCACCGCGGAGGGAAGGCCGGCGTGGTACGCGGCAGCCTGCAGTCCGCGTTCGCGAAGCAGCCGGGCGATCTCTTCGGTGCGCTTGCGAGACAACGCATAGACAATGCCGGATTCCTGCTCGCGGCCGGCCAGAAAGCGCTGGAGCTGCTCGGCCGGCCGGTGCTTCTCGAGCACGGTGTAACGGATGTTCGGCCGGTCGAAGCTCGCGATGAAGCGGTCCGCGCGCTCGAGGCCGAGCACGCGGACTGTGTCCTGGCGCGTCTGCGGGTCGGCGGTGGCCGTCAGCGCGATCAGGGGGACGCCCGGAAAGCGCTCGCGGAGCTCCCCTAAGGCCGCGTACTCCGGTCGGAAATCATGGCCCCACTGGGAGACGCAGTGCGCCTCGTCGATGGCGATGAGCGCGATCTCCAGATCCGCGAGCCGCTCGAGGAAGGCCGGGTTCATGAGTCGCTCCGGCGCGACGTAGAGTAGATCGAGCTCGCTCGCGTGCAGGCGAGCCAGCACGCGGCGGGCTTCCGTGCTGTCCAGCGAGGAGTTATAGAACGCGGCGCTCACACCGTTGGCGACGAGTGCGTCGACCTGATCCTTCATGAGCGAGATCAGCGGCGAGACGACGAGTGCTACACCCGGCCGGTGCAGGGCGGGGAGCTGATAACATAGCGACTTGCCGCCGCCGGTCGGCATGAGCACGAACGCGTCGCGCCCTGCGATGAGGGCTTCAATGATCGCCTGCTGTCCGGGCCGGAAGGCGTGCAGGCCGAAAACCCGGTCGAGGGTCAGTGCGGGGGCGTTCATGCTGCAGTGATTATCGCGCAAAGGAGGGATGATACCGCTCTCCCTGTTTCCGCACGCAGAAACAGAGCGTTCATCGGCATCTGTAGGCAGATTCCGGATTTCGTACTATGCTCCGGACGGCGAAACAAAGGAAACCCTTCTCAGGGTCGCGAGTTCGGCCGACACCATTTCCGCGACTGAGCTCGTCCTGCGGAAGTTGCTCGAGGGGGCTGTCGTGAATGCAGAGCGGACTGCCAAAGCCGGATGGCTGCGCAAGTCGCTGAGCTGGATCGGCGCGATCGCCGTCATTCTGCTGATCATCTCGGCGATATACGTCACGAACCGCTACTTCGACGACGAGCCCGTCGCCTACGCCGATGTCCGGGAACACTTCAAATACGGCTCGACCGGCGGTGAGCGTGGCTGGAAAAAGCAATTCGGCTTCGGCATCCCGTACTGGGTCTGGGTAGCGCTGCCTGAGCTGTTTCACGAACACCTGCCGGACGGACAGGCGGGAGCTGGTTACAGCGCGCTGGGGCTGATCTACGAGGACGGCAAGGATCCCCGCTTCGATCTGCCGGTCGGCATGTCGATGCGCCGCGTGATGGGTGTCGACCGCGTGTACTTCAACTGCGGCTTCTGCCATACGGGATCGGTGCGCGACGCCCCGGGCGCCGACCCTCGGCTCGTGCTCGGCATGCCATCCAATACCGTCGATCTCGGCGGCCTCATAGGCTTTCTGGACCATAGCAGCAAAGACTGGAGATTCCGGCCGAGCCGTTTGCTGCCGAAGATCGAACAGATGGCCGAGCTGCGCGACGCGGCGCATGAGGGCGGAGATGGCTACCGTCCTGACGAGCTGGGTTTCGTCGATCGCCAGATCTTCCAGTTCTTCGGCATTCCCATGCTGCGCGATCAGCTCATGACGCTGCTGGGGAGGCTCGACTTCATGGATCACGACGCCTGGGGCCCGGGGCGCGTCGATACGTTCAACGCGCCCAAGGCCCTGCTCGGCTTTCGCATGGAGCACGCAGACGAAAGCGAGTTGAATGGTATCGCAGACTTTCCTTCGGTGTGGAACCAGAAGGCGCGCAAGGGCATGTGGCTGCACTGGGACGGCAATAACTGCTCGGTCGACGAGCGGAACCTCAGCGCGGGATTCGGCACCGGCGCGACGCCGCCCACCATCGACAAGGAGAGCATGTTGCGGGTCGCCGACTGGCTTTGGGAGGACGCGCAACCGCCGGCCTTTCCCGTGGACCGGATCGACCGGCAACTGGCCGCACGGGGCCAGCCCATTTATGAGGCCAACTGCTCGAGTTGCCATGGCGGGCGAGAGGCGCCGTTTCGCCAGGCCGGCGACGGCAGCAAGCTCGGCGACGTTACGCCGATCGAAGCCATCGGCACGGACCGGTCGCGCCTCGACTCATACACGCCCGCGCTGGCGCAGGCGCAGAGCTCGATTTATGCGGGTTATCCGCCCGCCGGCGAGGAGGCCTGCCGTGAGTATTTCGAGACCGTTTGCGAGACGGATCAGGATGACGAACGGTACCGGGAGCTTAGAGCGCAATGTTACCCGGCGCGGTTTCGGCATTTTCGCAAGACCTGGGGCTACGCCAACATGCCGCTCGACGGTTTGTGGCTGCGTGCCCCCTATCTTCATAACGGTTCCGTGCGCAGTCTGCGCGAGCTCCTCGAGCCTGCGGAGCGGCGCGCCGTGCGTTTCTACAACGGCTACGATGTTTACGACTACGAAGACGTCGGCTTCGTCAGCGCAGGCGCCGCGGCAGAGAAGCGAGGCTGGCTCTACGACACCGGCCGCGTCGGCAACGGCCGCCAGGGACATGAAGGCCCGGCCTACGGCACTGAGCTCGCTCCCGCGGAGAAGACGGCGCTGATCGAATATCTGAAAACCTTTTAGGGGTGCCGGCCATGGCAAAGCCTGATTGGAAGCGGCGTCTTCTCGTGCTGGCAGTAGTGCTCGTCGTGCTGGCTGTCCCTCTGGCCTGGTTCGGCTGGTACAAGTTCTTTCGCGAGGTCGACCAGCCGCAGTGGATCACCGGCGACCCGACGATGAATTTCCTGTACGGCTCGATCGGTTCGGAAAGCGAGGCCGGCATGCCGTACTGGATCGTGGTCGTGCTGCCGCGAATATTCGGCGACCAGTACCTGCCCGGGCCGGGCGGCTATGCGTCGCTCGGCCTGCCCTGGGAGCAGGGCCGGGAATTTCCGGCCGGCTTCTCGAAGAAAACGGTCGGCTTCGAACGTGTCGCATTCAACTGCGCGCTCTGTCACGCAACTACTTATCGCATCGACGAAACTACGCAGCCCGTCATCGTTGCCGCCGGCGGGAGCCATACAGCGGACATACAGGGCCTGCTGGAATTCTTCAGCAAGTCGGCAGCCGACCCGCGCTTCAATGCCGACACAATACTGACCGAAATCGATCTCGCCTACCGCCTGAGCTGGATCGATCGCATGATCTACAAATTCCTCGCCATTCCACTGACGCGCAAACAGCTCGTCAGCCAGGGAGAGGATTTCGCCTGGGCGGATTCGCGTCCGAGGTGGGGGCCGGGTAGGGACGCACCGATGAACCTGACCAAGTTCAATTTCCTCGGGTTACCGCAGGACGACAGCGTCGATAACACGGATTTTCCGTCCATCTGGCACCTGAACGCACGTGTGCAGGAAGGCCGGACCTGGCCGGAAGAGGACTACGCCCTCGAGGCGGATTTCGCGAAGCTCGACATCGACCCGTCGCGGCTCATGTTGATGAATCTGGCCGGCGACACGACCTCGTTTCGCTCGGTGGTGATCGACTCGGCGCTCGGCCTGCGGGCGCAGAACACGCCGTTCTTCCACCAGCGCATGCGCGACCTCGAGGAATGGTTGCGCGAGCTTCCGCCGCCGGACTATCCGCTGGAGATCGACACGGAGCTGGCAGCCAGCGGCGCGCAACACTTCGAAAGCCATTGCGCCGGCTGCCACGCCACCGGACGGGACAATCGGATGGGCACCGTCATCGCGCTCGAGGACATCGGCACCGACCCCGAACGTACCAACGCCTGGACGCGGGAAGCCGCCGACGGAGCGAACGCCAAAGTCGCGGAATTCGACATTCAGCGCACGCCGATGAGCAAGCCGGAACGGCCTGGCTATATCGCCATGCAGCTCGACGGCATCTGGCTGCGCGCACCCTACCTGCACAACGGTTCCGTGCCGACCGTGCGCGCGCTGCTCGAGCCGGCCCGGTGCCGCCCGGACACTTTCCATCGCGGCTACGATGTGCTCGATGCCGGCGACGTCGGCTTCGTTTCCCGGTCATGCGCGATCGCGTCGCGGCCGCCGCCGGACGGCTGTGAGCTCGAAACCGTGCAACCGAAGTGTGTGCCGGCCGGCAAAGGCTGGAAATACGATACGCGTGAAAAAGGCAACGGCAATCGCGGCCATGAGTTCGGTACCGCGCTCGATCCAGATGAGAAGAACTCGCTCGTGGAATACTTGAAGACTCTGTAATCATAGCGCGCAGTGCGCGCGGCGCAACCGTCAGGTCCCGGGCAGGCAACTGCGCAGCTTGTCGTAACCACGGGCATGCATAGCATGTATATCCGGCGCCGTCCCCGTGTCGCGTGTCAGAACGATGGCGGCTTGCGCCCGGAGCGCGGCCAGGTCGGGATGCTGCGCCCACTCGTCCGGCGCGATGCCGAAGCCGGGCAATACCTGGCGCGGCGGCATGGCGATCCGCGACTGCGCCTGCTCGTCCATTTGCCACAGGGACAACCGGTAGAAAATGCGTTCCGCGCAATGTGCAAGCCGTGTTTTTACCTGCGGTGCATCGCCCGTGAGGAAGTTCGGCGGAAAGGATTCCGGGGTGCCGTGACAGCTTCCGCAATAGTCGTGGAAAAGGGCGAGGTTCGCTTCGCCCTGCGTGGCGCGTGAATCAGCCGCCGCCCGCGATCCCGAATCCTCGTCGGTTATCGGCTCCGGAAGATGGCTCGCATCGACGCAGCACCAGTCGCGTCGGGCCGGCCCGAGCGCCTCCGATATCTGCTGCATGATAATCGCGCGCCGCAACGGTCTGGAAGATAAGGCATCGGAAACACCGTCGGGTGCCCGCTGCTCCAGCCCGGCGATGGCGAGGGCCAACCGGCCGAAGTCCCGTCTGGTGTGCAATACCGCTTTGCCGGTGAGCGTCGCCTTGCCGTCCGCGGCCCGTGACCGATCCACCGGCCAGGTGAAGCCGATGCTGGTCAGGGCATCGCCTTCCTTCGTTCGTGCATGCAACCCGGTACGTTGCCTGAAAGAAACGTCGATCCCCATTTGCTCGTCGCCGGCATGTTTGACGGATTGCCTGACGGCCAGAGCCGTATACGCATCATCATCGATCGACACCTTCGTCAACGACACGCTGATTGCGCCGTCCGGCTGCTCAAAAATACGTCCTTCTATTGCGCTCGCAACCGACGCGTGTGGCGGCTGCCGGCAGCGCAATTTGTAACGGCGCACCGGCAAGTTGCCTGTTTCGATTTCGCACTCGGTGTCGTAGTCCTTGACAGCGACATCACCTGCCTGCGACAGCCATTTGTCGAGCAGCGTGATATCGCGGGCACTGAACATATCGCCGAGTCCGGCCACGACGCGAAAGATGCTTTCGTCCGCGGCGCCGTCCAGCACCCAGGATTCGAGCGGCCGGCGTGGCCGCAGCGGCTCGAATGCCGCTGGAACGCCGGAGAAGAGCTCGAGCCCGGCCGGAGCGCCCGAAGCGGGATCGAATGTTGCAGGCGCACGTTCCCGGGAGTCGTCCGCGAATTGCGCGAACGGGTCGCGATTCGGAATGTCCGGATCCGGGATCCACAGTCCGTTCGGCCAGCGTTGCTGCCAGCCGGCAACGAAGCGGGGCTTGAATCGCTCGCGATACGCTGCGGAATCCGTATCGACAGGCCGGCGGCCGCGCAGGCGGTATTGCAGCGCGAGCTCGAGCAGATCCGCCCGGCACTCGATGGCAGCCGGTTCGTCCTTGCCGCAGACCTCGCTCCAGATGCGTTGCAGCGGCGCGATCAGGTTCGCTTCGTCAGTGGCGTTATCGACGGCGTTGGCCACATCGACGCCCTGGTCGATCGGGAATCCGTAGAACTCGCGCTTTTCCGCTCTCAGCAGGGCCGCGACTGCCGGATTCGCGTTGGTCTCGTCCCAGAGCGGCCGCGGAAAAATCGGCGCTGCGTTCTGGTGGCAGGCCGTGCACAGCGTCCGATTGGCATACACGACGCGCGGCGTGGCGCCCGCGCGGTAATCCCTGACGACTTGGAACTCGAAGCGGCCGGCCGCTTCGTTATAGCTGATCACTTCGATGAGCCCGGATTTCTCCTGATAGCCGAGAAACAGGCGGTTCGTGGCAAACACTTTGCCGTCCCGGTGCGCAGCTTCGTCCGTTGCCGCAGCGATCGCGCGCGGATAATGAAAGAATGCCGGTGCGGCCGCGTCCCGTTGCAGGGACCGCCCCAGCGGGATGAGCACGCGTGCGAAAGCCGTCGGGGAGGAGGCGCCGGGTTGTAGCCGCGTTTCTATGAGCTCCAGCAACGCGGGGAATGGAAAAGGCACTGCCCGGCCACCTTCGCCCGCATCGCTGACCAGGAAATCGAACAACGAGCGACCGACCGGCGGCAGATCGGGCCCCGGCTCGTATGGGTCGACCGACCAGGCAGCGTGCTCCGCCACATGCGTGCGGGAAGGTCGGGCTTCAGCCTGCGGCTCATGTTCCTGATTCGCCTCGCCGCAAGCCGCCAGCATTGCTGCGGCTGCCAGCGCCGGCAGGCAGCGGATCGCGGTCAGCCTCGCCCGGTGCACGATGATTCAGGCGGGCTCCCGGGCTGCTGTCAGCGGCCGGTCGTCGGGGCGCTGGGTTCCTGGCCAACAATCCTGCTGCGTCTGGCCGGCCTGGTCGCCCGCATTGCCTTCAGCGTCGGCGATATCCTGACTGTGCAGCGTGAAATTGAGCAGGAAGACGCGGCCCAGGTAGGCCCGGCCGAGATAAAAACCGGGCCGGATCATGCGGATCTCGTCGCGCACCTTGAGGCCGCGCCGGCCGGCGAGGAAGTCGGGCTTCTCGCGATAGCCATCGATCTCGTCACTGAAGGCGTAGTCGATGACGATGGACTCGCGGCGCCCGTCGAGCAGGCTCTGCCCGCAATACAGCCTGGCAGGAAACAGCAGGCGCGTATTCTTGCCGTTGATCTCGACCTCGGGGATGCTGTCCAAGTCGTCGATAATGGGTTCCAGATAACGCCGGTCGCGAATCATATTCCTGAGCAGGCGCTCGTCGCGGTAGAAAACCTTGCCCTTCCACAGCGCCTGCCCGATGGCCTCGAGCTTTTCCAGCTTGTACCGCACCGCCAGACCTTCGACGCCGCCGAACACTTCGGCGAGCCGCTTCGCGCCGCCGCCGTCCGCGAAAAAGAAGCTTCCCTCATACGGGCCGTCCGGTACCGGGCCGGCGGTCAGCCGCGCATAGACCTGGTCCAGCTCTTCCTGCGTCAACTTCGCGAGATTCGAAGGCGTCAGCTTGTCCAGATCTTCCGGCGTCAGCGGGTAGCGATGCTCCACGTCCGCAAAATCCGGCTTGCTGGCATAGGCGTCGCCATATTCGGCGAACGGAATATTCGGTTTCCGGGTGCACCCGGCGAGCGCCACGATCACGAAGCAGGCCACGGCTAGCGATTGCCTGGCGGTCATCATGTTTTTCCTCCGCTTTTCACAAGGTGGCCAGGAACGCGGTCAAGGCCCGCTTGTCCTGTGGCGGCAGATCTTCGCCAAAGCGGTGGCCGGCGTTCTCGACGTCCGCCGTGCAATTGCTGTAGGCCTGCATCAGCAGCGGCAGGTTCTTTTCCGCGGCGGCGAGTAACTGCTCGGGGTCGACGATCGCCTGGCGGGCGAGCCCGTCCAAAGTCTCGATGAGCGCGGGCGCCGTCTCGGCCCCGACACGCTCCGTCACGCGTTGCTCGAGCAAGTCCCGATCGGCCCGGGTCAACACCAGGTCGCCGACCATCTCCTTATACCGGAAACCGCCGAAGACGCCGGCCGGTGCGCCCGCGGGCACTTCCAGCACGACACCGGCGAGCTTTTTCTCGGCCTCACCGTCCCACAGTTTCGGGCCGATGTCGTAAACCACGGGTTGATCCTGCCGCGTCACCTTCGGGATGCGCCCGGCGGGATTCAGCAGGCTGTCGACCGACGACTTGAAGAGCGCGTAACGGCCCTCGACGCTCGGATCGTATTTCACGCAGGCGGGGTTTCGGTCTTCCGGATAGGGCGAACGATAGAACTCCTTGGCCGGATCGCTCGGTCGCCCGCACAGCTCGGGGCCGACCGCATTGTTGTGCATGAACGGGGCGTGCGCCCACAGGTCCAGCAGGGAAAGATTGCGGTAGTAGCCGCGCCCGCCTCCCGAGTCATCCGGCAGGTTTTCGTCGGCCGGGCGCGCGCGATAGGTCTCCGAGGCGTACTCCTGCCAGATGTGTCCCTGCATGTGATTCGAATGCAGGGCACGGCAGCGGAAAGTGCCGACTTCGGACGCACGTGTCGACTTCTCGTTGCCCAGCCAGTCGTGGCGCATGTCGCGGCCGGCTGCACGGGCATGGAAGTCGACGCTGTCGAACGGCGCGGACTGACTCGAGTGGCAGCGCGCGCAGTTGGCGGCGAAAATATCCCGGCCGTCGGCAACCGAGCCGGCGCCGAACTCGCCCTCCAGTTGTTCGACGAGATCGCCGCGATCTTCCAGACCACGCGCCGCATGCAACGGGGTCGAGGCCGCTTCCGGCGAAAGCAGGAAATCCATGACGTTCTGCAGGCGGTCTTCGATCGCGCGGAAATTCGGGCAGTCGCGCCGGCACTGTCCGATATCGACCGGCGTCTGGCCATAGCCGCGCTGCTGCGGATCGAGCTGGAAGAAATCCGTGAGGTGGTTGACCCAGCAGGCTTCGGCGCAGGAGCCGATGTTGATGTAAACGCGCTGCAGGGCTTCGAGCGCGCCGATGCTATCGCTGCCGTCCTTCAGGATGTGGTGCACGGTTTCCGTCTGTTCGCCGTGCTGCCAGCACTTGTTCTCCCTGCCCGGCTCGCACCAGCAGCCTCGTTCGTTATTCCCGTCGCAGGCGTTCACCGGGCGCCATTTGACGACCACCTCGCCGGCGAAGGTCGGCCGCTGGTGGACGTTGATCAGCGCGTTCATGGTGCCGGGATTGTTGACCTGATCGTTCGGCACGGCCGAGGTATCGACCGTGCCCGGCCGGGCATGCGAAAAGAGCTGCCACTCGACGCTGTCCGCCGGCATGCCCGAGGCCATGATTTCCGACATCCGCGTGTACTGATTGCCGATGGCGCCGAGGATGTTCTCCCACGCCGGGTGATTCGGATCCTGCGGCGGTTCCAGCGGGTTGAAGGCGATGTGGCAGGCGCCGCAGGCCATGCCGATCAGAAACGGGGGTTCTATCGAGCCGTCCGAAAGATGGCTGACCCGCGAGTCGGAGACCTGCCGATCGTTGCTCAGACGCTTGTTGTAGCCGGCCCAACCACCCGGCGTCCCGGCGTTCAGTTCGCGCCAGCGCTGCTCGTCGAAGCGCGGGTTGGGAAACTTCCTGAGCCCGAGCGCGCCGGTCGAAGTGCCGAAGGCGAGGCCGCAGGACGATTGGCGCTGATCGCCGGGGCCGTGCGCGTGATCTTCCGTAACAGGCGCATCCTCGAAGTCGCAGGCCGGATCGCGGTAACCGTCGCGGCCGACGAATTCGAGCAGCTCTGCATCGCCGGGGCACCAGTCGAAACCATAAGTCTCTTGCTTGCTCTTGGCCGGGCAGCCGGCCGTTCCCGGTGTGCAGCAACCCGGATCGTTGATGAGCCCCCAGATATTGAATCGTTCGCCGCGGTCATCGGCGTTCAGCACACGGTACCAGTCGATCAGTACACCGAGCCGCTGCTGAAAGACATACGTGTGGAAACGATCGTTCCCGGCCGTGGCCTTGTACCAGATTTCGCGCCCGCTGCGTTGGGATGGATTGAGCGCTCGTGCGCCGGCATGAAAACCGGCGTCCGAATGGTTATCGTCGGCGCTGGTCGAAGCCGGACGAGTCTGGCGCGAAGAATCTTCTTCGGCGTCGTTCGCAGATGCGATCTTGATTGTCGATCCGGCGATGATCAGCGAACACAGGACAACTGTCGTCAAGGGCCGTTTCATTGCGCGTCCCCCGTCATCGTTCCCACGCCCAGCGGGGTGAGTATAGTCC
>JACDCP010000013.1 GCA_013817465.1 Gammaproteobacteria bacterium
GCATGCACGTGACGGTCGGCGCAATCATGCTGGTCGTTATCTGGCTGCGCTGTGTGAAAGGCCACTTCAGCCCGAACCACCACTTCGCGTTCGAGGCCGTCGCCTGGTACTGGCACTTCGTCGACGTGGTGTGGCTCGGCCTGTTCATTTTCGTCTACTGGCTCTAGCGCGCGGCCGAATGAATTTCGGCAAGGGAAATGGGGACATTCCTGATTTTCGTGTCGAAAATCAGGAATGTCCCCATTTCCTCTGCCAGACCAGCGCGTAAGCGATCAGATTCACGACGAGGACACCGAGACCGAGCGCGATCTGAACTTCACGGGTCAGCGCCGCCGGGTACAGCAGCGGCAGCAGGTAGTGCTCGATGAAGCCACCCGCATAGCCCGCCTCGCCGCCCGCCCGGCGCAGCCACAGCTCGAGCGGTGTCAATGGACAGATCCAGCCTGCAAATTCGATCAGTGCGCCCCATGCGGCGGCCGGCAGATGCAGCCAGATGAGCCAGCGCCAGCGGAGCACCAGAAAGCCGCCCAGCACGACGAAAACGACGAATCCGAAGTGGAGCAGAACGACCGCATCGGCCAGGAAACCGTACACTCAGTATCTCCAGCTTCGTCCTCGGGCGCGCCCGCACCCCTAGCAGGATGTTGAGCCGCTCAGCCCTCGCCCGCCAGTCGCTCGAGCGCCTCTCCGGTCAAGCGGAATATCGTGAAATCATCCATCGGCGTCGCGCCGAGGCTCTTATAGAAACGGATGGCCGGGTCGTTCCAGTCCAGCACCCACCACTCCAGGCGCCCGCAGCCGCGCTCGACGGCCAGGTTGGCGAGGCAGCTCAACAAGCGCCGGCCCACCCCTTGGCCGCGTGCTTCATCTCTTATGTAGAGATCTTCCAGGTAAATGCCGGGGAGACCCAGGAAGGTCGAGTAATTGTGAAAGAACAACGCAAAACCCACCGGCTCGTTCGCGAGCGATGCGATAAGGACTTCCGCGCGCCGCTCGACGCCGAACAGTGTGCGCAGCAGGCGCTCCTCGGTGACGACCACTTCGTGCCGCAGCTTCTCGTATTCCGCCAGCTCGCAGATGAACGCGTGAATGAGCGGAATGTCTGCTTCAACGGCCGGCCGGATTCCTATGTGTTCGGCTCGGCTCATGTGGGCGGCAGTACCGGCGACTGAACGGCTTCAGCTGCCGCGGATGCCGACGGCGAATGGATAGGCATAAAGCAGGGTACCGGCTATAAAGAGGGCAAAAAAAACCGCCGAAGCGGGTGTACGCAGGCCGAAGAAGACGAGCTGCTCCGCCGCGCGCAAGCACCAGAATATCGCAATGAGCAGCAACATGGCTTGGCCCAGGCTTGTCCCCAGCAATGCCGGTGCATGAAAAAAAGAAACATAGGCGAAAGCCAGAAATACGAAGGTCAAGCAAAGATTCAGGATCTGCATCACGGAGCGATTGACGGGACTCAATAAAGTCAACTCGCGCCTCCAGCGAAACAGCCGCCAGAACGCGAGGTGAAACAAGGCGAACGCTACGTGGTAGACGCCGCCGATCAGTATTGCCGTCCGCGCGCTCATGACCGGAGCCCTCTCAGGATCTGTGCTCCACATGTTCGACGCCGGCCGTTTCGTCGTACCCTCGCCCGGTGAACTCGATGAGACAGAAGCCATGACCGAAAGGGTCGGCCATATTGGCGAGCTTACCCCAGGGATGTTGCTTGATATCGCCCTCCAGCATAGCCCCCGCTTCCCGCGCGCGCTGAACCGCGCTGTCGATATCGTACACGACGGAATCCAGATGAATTGGCGTCCAGTGGCGGACATAGTTGCGCGCCGCAGGATGGTCGGGACAGGGGCGGCTGCCGGGAACCTTCGCAAGCAGGTCGATCGGCGAAGACCCTTCAGCCAGCTCGACCCACTCTCATTCGAGCCGCCGCGTTACAGTCAGGCCGAGCGCACGCTCGTAGAAGCGGATCCCGGTATCGAGATCGCTCACATCGATACAGATGCGCAACGACAGCACGGGTTCAGCGACCGAGCGAAATGGGGACATTCCTGTTTCTCGACGCGTATTCGGCTCTGCAAAGGTGCCACAATGCGAAATCAGGAATGTCCCCATTTCACGGCGCAGCCCCAGCGGCTCTCCACTGCGCGCCCGATTGCTGCCGAGAACCGAGATGCGCTCCTTTGTTCCCGGCCCGCCGGACAACATGATTGCGGTTCCCGTATGGAAGCTGTCCAGCCATGCCAGCTCGAATTTCTGCTCGTCGAGATGGTAGCCGATGATGCCTATGCCCTGCAGCGGCTTGCCGCCCAGACTGCTTTCGTACTCATGAACGACGAAGCGCCATCGAGGACTGTTCGAATGGTTCCCCGGATGGGCGACTCGTCGGCCAGTTCGCCGGGCTCGAACCAGGTCCGACTGGTGCCCTCCCACTTACCGACAAGCAACCCGAGCCGGTGATGCGCGCCGCCGGATGCTTGCGATGCCACGAGTTTGTCGTTCGCCATAGTTCGTTCTCCCGTTTTGCCGCCGCTCAATCCTATACCTCCCGGTTGCTTTGGCAACCGTCTGCTGCGTCCACTGAACGGGGTCATGCCGCGCGTCCGGCGATGCCTGTTTGCAGTCAGTGACCTCTTGATGCGAATGTGGCAGATTGGCGCGAACACGCTGATTCATGCCGCATGAGAAAATCGATCGCCATCGTCGAAGACGAGCCCGCCATCCGCGAGAACTACGCCGAGGCGTTCCGGCGGCATGGCTATGCCGTCGACCTGCATGCCGATCGCCCTGCAGCGATGCGCGCATTTCGCGAGCGCCTGCCCGATCTCGTCGTCATCGACATACGGCTCGGCGATGAGGTCGAGGGCGGCTACGACCTTTGCCGCGAGTTGCGTGCGATGTCGAGCGAATTGCCGATTATTTTCCTGACCGCGCGCGACAGTGAGCTGGATGCCGTTTCCGGCCTGCGTCTCGGCGCTGACGATTATTTGACCAAGGACATCAGCCTTGCCCATCTCGTCGCGCGCGTGGTGGCGCTTTTCCGCCGCGTCGAGGCGTTGCGCGAGCCGGATCACGGGCGCGGCCGGCTCGAGCGCGGGCGGTTGACGCTCGATGTCGAGCGCCTCCAGACGCGATGGGACGCCCATGAGATCCCATTGAGCCTCACGGAGTTCTGGCTCGTGCACGCGCTGGCGCGTTACCCGGGTCACGTGAAAAGCCGTCCGCAACTCATGGAAGCGGCGAATGTCGTGCTCGATGACGACTCGGTGAGCTCGCAGATCAAACGCATCCGTCGAAAATTTCAGGCCATTGATGCGGGGTTCGAGGCGATTCAGACCGTGTACGGCATGGGCTACCGTTGGCGGGCTTGAACCATGACCCTTCGGGTGCAGCTTTTTCTGGTAAGCCTGCTGGTGCTCGTGCTGCCCTGGGCGGGCTGCCAGTATGCGCGCGAGATGGAAACGGCCCTGCGGCGTGGCCAGGAGGACGCTCTGCTCGGCAATGCCAGAGCCATTGCCAGCGTGCTGCAGAACCGGCCGACCTTATTCTGGCGAACACCAGGCATATTACGAGCAGCCGGAAGCGACGCCCGGGTCATCTATGCTCATTCCCTGACCGGACCGGTGGAGATCGATGGCTATGTCGATGACTGGGACCTTGCCGCCAGCGCATTCGCGTCTCTCGGCGACGAGCCGGCCCACTTTGCGGCAGGACAGAACGGACGCTATCTGTACTTCTTTCTTGCCGTCAGCGATGAGCGAGTGACCTATGCAACCGGCGCCGATGCGCGCGCCGGAAACAGCGATCGGCTCGTGCTCAGTTTCATCACACCCGAGGGCCGATCGCGCCGCCTGCTCTTCGCCACGGCCGCGCCGGGCCCGATTCTGGCGCGGGCGATTTTGCCCGGCGAATCGGGCGAACTGCCGAGGGAACAACGCGCGCTGGCAAACTGGCAGGAAACGAATGCCGGTTTCAACCTCGAGCTGCGCCTGCCTCTGGATTTCGTCAGTGAGCGCATCGAGCTCCAACTGTTCGATGTGGATGCGGACAGCGAAGACGCGCAGGTCGGACGTCTGACGGGTTCGCTGACGCATGAGCTGCAACGGCTCAACGAGCTGCTGGCGGAGTTTGCGCAACCCGGGCTTGCGCTGCGGGTGACCGACGAGGACGGATGGGTGCTCGGCGCGGCGGATGCTTCGGACAGGGCTATCGCGGGCGGCACGGATCTTCGGCACGGCACACTGTTGAATCGTCTGTACACATCGATCCTCGACACCCGCGCACCTGAAGGGACCACGCAGGAGGAATTGCCGGGGCGCATCGAGGGTGCACACGTCGAGTCCGCCCTCGCAGGCGTGCGTGGAGCCGCCTGGTATCGTGCCGGCTCGAGCGAGCGCGCGATTATCGCAGTTGCCGAGCCGGTGCTCGATGCCGAGCGCGTCATCGGCGCCGTCGTGCTCGAGCAGGGCAGCGAGCGCATCCTCACGCTGACCGATGAAGCACTCACCCGGTTGCTCAACCTGACGCTGTTCGCAAGTTTCCTCGCCGCCGCCGGCCTGCTCGCCTATGCCACCTGGCTGTCCTTGCGTATCCGCCGTCTGCGGGACGCAGCCGAGTCGGCGATAGCACCAGACGGGCGCGCAACCAGCGGAATTCCGGGCACGCACGCCGGTGACGAGCTCGGCGACCTCGCGCGCAGCTTTTCGGGCATGCTCGGGCGTCTCGACGATTACACGGGTTATCTGCGGAGCCTCGCCAGCAAACTTTCGCATGAGCTGCGCACGCCTCTCGCGGTGATCAGCACCTCGCTCGAAAACCTCGAGCACAAGGCGCTGCCCGATGATGCGAAGCCGCTGGCCGCGCGCGCGCTCGACGGCGCACAGCGCCTCTCGCGGATCATCACTGAAATGAGCGCTGCCACGCACATCGAGCAAAGCATCGAGACTGCGGAGCGGGAATGCTTCGATCTGGCGGAGCTGGTCGGCGCTAGCGGGGCGGCGTACCGGGATGTATTTCCGGAACGGAGCTTCGCGGTGCGTGTGCCGGACCGGCCTTGCCCGTTCGAGGGCGCTCCCGATCTGCTGAGCCAGATGCTGGACAAGCTCATCGATAATGCCGTCGACTTCAGCAATCCCGACAGCACCGTGCAGATCATTTTGAGTCGCGAGCGGGATATCTACCGGCTCAGCGTAATCAATGCCGGATCCGCGCTGCCCGAGAACATGCGAGGGCAGCTTTTTGACTCGCTGGTCTCGGTGCGCGAGCACCGCGGCGAGACGCCGCACCTCGGTCTCGGGCTGCATATTGCGCTGTTGATTGCCGAATTCCATCGCGGCACGATCGTGGCACGCGATACAAAGGACGGCCGATGCGACGAGTCAGGCGTCGAGCTGGAGGTTTGTCTTCCGGCCCAGAGGATCTGGGGAAGCTCTGAATAAGTCCCTTCTGGACTTTTCAGAGCGAGGAAAGCGAAAAGCGTAGTTTTCGCTTTCCTCACATTTTCGAGAAGTGCAAGATCCGAAAAACCACACCTTGCGGTTCGCAGCCTTGAAAAAGCCATGGACGGACTTTTCAACGCCCTGCGAGCTGTGCAATCGGCTCTCCGTCCGAGTCGCGGATCGAAACCTCCAGTAAAGCGGCAACCGTGGCACCGAGATCCATGATGGAAACTGCTCCCTCGACGCGACGAGCTTCGATGCCCGGCCCACGCACGAGCGCAAGCGCGCGCTGTGTGTGATCTCCGGTCCTCGGACCAAGAGGCTTGCGCGGCGTCTCCTCTATGTCGGGGCCGCGAATCGCGTGGATGGGTGCGGAGCGGTTCCATACCACCAGCAGATCCGGTAACCGGTCGAGATGAGGCCCGGCGAATCGTTCCGATATCTTGACGACTTCATCGACGACCGGCCCGCCTGTGTCGGCATTCGTAAGGCTCTTCAACTTTGCGGAAAGCTGCTCGCAAAGCTCGTCGAATTCGTAGCCCGGCTTTACGCGGCCGTCAGGCTCGCGCCCCACAAGGTTGATGCGTATGGCGCCCGCGTTCTGATTGTGGGGTATCGCAAAGAATTTGCGGCGCCGGCGCTCTTCGGCGCGAACGCCTTCTGCTGTGAAGGTCACAGCCCGGAGCCTGTCTCGAACGCCAATCGGCAACAACCGGAAGATGCCGCGCTGTCGTCTCACGTAGGAAGCATCCCGTCCATTTCGCTCGAAGCTTTTCAGAATGCCGTCCAGCAGATAGTTTCCCGTGTAGGACGGCCCCATGCCGAGTCCTGCGACCACGACCAGGAGGTGGTTGTCACCAGCTCGCGCGGCGAGCTCCCCGACGGCCTGATCGAGCGCCCTGTACACATCCTTCACAGGCGTGCACATCGTATCGATTCCCCATTCCCGATGGAGCGGGTGACCGGGATCGTGGAGGTGCCAGCACTGATGACCTATGTCGTGTGCCTCCTGGAAAGCCACCATGAACAAATCGAAGTCCTCTTCTTGAAGCAGATGCAGGCACGCCCGACGCTTTGCATCGACGCGCCACAGAAGCTGTTGACTCAGCGCCTCGGTAGCCGCTGGCGTGCGCCGCTCTCCGGGCTCAACGCCCACATTGCCGTCGTTCGGATCCTTGCCAAAGCGTTCTGTGATCTCCGGAGCAAGCGCGGCGGGGTGGCTGCGCGTGCGGCCGCACCGGTCGTGCACGATCCAATCGACGAGCTGCACGCCGTTCAGACCGCGCTTCAGCGGGGCTTTCGGCATGTCGATGACAGCTACTTTGCGTCCCGCATCGCTCGCCAGCCGCCATAGCGTTTCGTACGTGAAATCCTTATCTTCATCGAAGCGCTTGCACGAGTAGGTTCCGGGAACAATCTGGCTGCGAAAGTATCGGCCATGTTTCGCCGGCCCCGCGGCAGTGAAGAAAGCCGGCCAGAAAACGCCGTCGCCGAATGGCGCAGGCGTCTGCGGCTCCATCCAGGCGCTTTCCCTCAGCAGCTTCTTCATGTGCGGCAGCACGCCCGCGTTGCTCCACTTCTGCAGAAGCTCGGGCTCGGCGCCGTCCAGGCCGACGAAGATTATTTTTCTGCGCATACCGATACCTGACCCGTCACGCCATGATCACAATGCCGACCATCGATCGGAGCGGACGTCAAAGGGCTCTGGCTGCATGCTATATTCGCCCCACCATGCATGACGTTGTTTCCAGACTCCGCGGCCGCCTGCAGCACGGGCTTGCCACGCAGGAAATTCTGGACAGACTCGCCCGGCGCGGCATCGTGCTCTACCCCTACCTGGTCTTCCAGGAGTTTGCAGAGGTGCAGTTCAGCGCCGAGCAGGTCTCGAACCCGTTTCGCGCGCGACAGCTCACTGAAAACGACACTGCGCAGCTAACGGCGATGCCCGACCGCCCGCGCACCGAAGCGGGCATACGCGAACGATTCCGGCTGGGCCACGTCGGCATCGGCGCCTTCGAGCAGGACTCCATTGTCGCTTATACCTGGTGCGATCTCCAGAAGTTGAGCAGCCCCGGTCAAGGCTCGGCGTTGCGTCCACTGGAGAGGGATGAAGCTTACATGTACGACGCTTACACGATTCCACGCTGTCGCGGACGCGGTCTCGTACCGTTCCTGCGCAGCGAAGTCTACAAGGTGATGCAGACGCTGGGCAGGCGCCGCCTATACAGCGTCAGCGTGCTCTTCAACCGGCCGGCGCGACGCTTTAAAGCCAAGCTCGGCGCCCGCGAAGTCGAGCTGCGATTGTCGATCAACCTGTTCCAGAAATTCAAACGCGATGTTCTGCTGAAACGTTATCCGCCAGCGGCACGTTGAAAAAGCCATGACATTTCTCCCGTGCTATATTCGCCGGCGATGCGGGATTTTGTAGCCAGACTGCACGGGCGCCTGCGATACGGTCTCGCCATGCAGGAGATTCTCGACAGACTGGCCCGGCGCGGCCTCACATTTTATCCTTACGTTGTTTATCAGGAGCGTGCCGACGCGCGATTGGGGCCGGTGTCGGCCCCTTCATCCATTCAGGCCCGGCAACTGACAGAACAGGACGTTGTACAGCTTGCCGGCATGCCCGAACGCCCACGCAGCGAAACCGACATTCGTGAGCGGCTCGCGCGCGGAAACATCGGCGTCGGCGCTTTCGATAAAGACTCGATAATCGCGTATACCTGGTGCGATCTCGACAAGCTCAGCGGGTTCGGCCGCGGCTCCGTTTTGCGGAGGCTCGAGTCTGATGAGGCTTGCCTGGCCGACTCCTATACGCTGCCCGCCTGGCGCGGCCGCGGCATCGTGCTGTTTCTGCGCAGCGAAGTGTACGGAGCAATGAAAGCAAAAGGCAGGTATCGCCTGTACAGCGTCTGCATGTACTTCAACCGGTCCGTGCGACGCCTCAAAGTCAAGGTCGGCGCCCGCGAGGTGCAGCTGCGATTATCGATCGGCCTGTTCGGGAGATTCAAACGCGATTTGCTGTTGAAGCACTACCCGCGGGAGGGGCGCGTTGATCCGGTTTGACGAGGAATGCCGGATCAGGTGCGTTTGCCTGGCGGGACCGCTAACATGTTGCGGCCTGCACTGAGCGGCGGGCAAAAATGGCGCGTTCGAAGTATCGGGTGCTGGCTGGCCTCATGCGGAATGAGCGACGCAGCCTTCCAGAACTCATCGAGCTGCAGAACCGGAAGTTGCGACGGCTCGTCGAGCACGCTTACGAGCACGTCCCGCTTTACCGACGTCTTTTCCAGCAGGCAGCGGTGCGGCCGGCGGAGATCCAGAGCGCCGCCGATCTCGAAAAGCTGCCGGTCATCGACAAGACCCTGCTTCGGGCGCAGCCGCTGGATGACCTGCTCGACCGGCGGATCGGACGCGAAGCGCTCATCGAGAAACATACTTCGGGCTCCAGTGGATCGCCGTTCCGCTTTTTCGTCGATCCTTCGTTCGATACCTGGTGCAAGGCTCAGTATCTGCGGCCTTACATCACGAACGGCCGCACGCCTTTCGACCGCGTGTTGCATTTCACCGCGTTTCCCGGCGCAAAACCCCGGCGGTGGTTCGAGCGCATCGGCCTCATGCGGGAAAGAACTATCGGCAGCAGCTTGCCCGTCGAAACGCTGCTGACGGAACTCTGCGAACAGCATGTCGATATCGTGCAGGGCTATCCGTCGGTTCTGGCGGGTCTCGCTGCCGCGGTGGAACGGAACAAGCCGGAGTACAGGAAACCGCGGCTCGTGTTTACGGATTCCGAGTTGCTGACCGACTCGGTGCGGATGCAGATCGGACGGGCATTCGGCGTGCCGGTGCTGGACGTTTTCGGTGCTTATGAGACCGATAACATCGGTTATGAATGCAGCCAGCATTCCGGCTATCACCTGGCGATCGATTGCGTCGCAGCAGAGTTCGTGCGCAACGGCAAGGCCGTGGCGCCGGGCGAAGAGGGGCATCTCGTCTGTACTGTGCTGGATAACTATGCCATGCCGTTGATTCGCTACAATCTGGACGATATCGCTGCCGCTTCGCCCGATCCCTGTGCCTGCGGCCGCGGGCTTCCCTTGATGAGCGTGATCGAAGGCCGAATGGTCGATCGAGCCGTGCTGCCGGACGGAAGCAAGGTATCGCCCATGCAGTTTCTGGGGAAGCTCGATTCGATCGGCGAGCTGGCGCTGGAGTACCAGATCACGCAGACCGCGCTCCACGAGTTCCGGGTTACGCTCGTGCCGCGCCGCGAGCTGAACATGGCGGACCGCGAGCGGGTCGCGCACATCATCCGCCAGCAGCATGAGAACGCGCGCGTGATCGTGCTGGAGACCGGCGAGATTGCGCGTGACGCGTCGGGCAAGCGCCGCACATTTATCAGCGAAATCTGACTCGCGGCATGGTCGAGAATGAACGCTCCATTTTCAGGAATACGGCGTTCTCCGCAGCCGGCCGCGGCGCGGGCGATCTGTTCGCCTTTCTGTTCCTGATCGTTTTCGCGCGCAATTTCGGCGACGCCACGCTCGGCGAATTCGCATTTGCGATGGCCGTCGGCGGCATCCTCGCCATGTTCGTCGTTCTCGGCATCAACTCGCTGCTCGTGCGCGAGATCGCAAAGTCCCCGGCCGAAGGTCCGCGCCTCGTCGGCGCAATCGCCGGCCTCCAGCTACTGATTGCCGTCTGGATGTTCGGCTGCCTGTTTCTGCTGAGCAGGTTGCTCGATGGCGGCGAGCGGGGCCGGCAGATACTGCTGATCATGGGCCTTTACCAGCTCGTATATACGCTCGGCATGGTCTTCAAAAGCTACTTCAGGGCCCGTGAGCAAATGCAATTCAGTGCGTTCCTGGAAGCCGGGCACAAGGCGCTGATACTTGCGCTCGGGCTGACCGCCCTGGTCCTCACCCGGCAGCCGCAGATCGCCCTGCTGGCTTATCCAGTGGCCGCAGTGGCGATGTACGCCGCCGGTTTCGCGCTGGTGAAGCAGAGGCACGCGGCGCCCCGCCCGCATCTGGATTTCGATCTGAGCCGGCGCTGGTTTCTGGCCTCACTGTCCCTGTTTGCATTCACCGCGATCGGCGTGCTCGAGTTGCGCGCGGGGATCATTTTTCTGGGCGCTACCGGCAATACTGCGGCAGTCGGCCTTTACGCGGCCGGCGACCGGCTGATCTCCGCAGCCAGCCTGTTGCTCGTCATGTTCAACGGCGCCGTGTTTCCTGTCATGTCCCGGCTGACTGATTCGCCGGCCGAGTTGAACCGGCTGTTCGCCCGCTGCCTGCGGCTCGCCGTGATACTCGCCCTGCCGGCAGCCACCGCCATCATTCTGCTGCGCGAGGCGATCATCGAGCTGGTATTCGGTGCCGGCTTTGCGCCCGCCGCCGACGTGCTCGGTATCCTCGCCGCCGCCATGGTGCCCGGAGCGATAAACGGCCTCAGCACTATGCTGCTGATCGCCCGGCACCGGCTGCGGGCGCTGCTCAAGATTCAGCTATTGGGTTTGACGACGTTTTTTGCCGCCATGGCGACGTTCGTTTCCACCGGGAGCTTCACCGGCCTGGCCTGGTCGGTCCTGATCGTGAAGCTGGTGATTTGTGTTTCGTCGATCAGCTACCTGCACAGGCGGGGCCACGCTATTGCACTCTGGCCGATCCTGCGTGGCCCGCTGGCCGCGACCGCCGGCATGGTTACGGCATTCGTGCTTTCAAATCAGCTGCCGCTCGCCCTGCGGCTCGCGCTCGTGGCGGCGGCCGGGCTGCTCATGCTCGTTGTTTTCAAAGGCGTCGAGAGGCACGATCTGGCATACGTGCGCCGTATTTTCGGCAAGGACAGGTGAGCAGCCAATGCCCGGACCGGACTCGATGCGCAAGCCCGGCCGGGCCATCCGTCTGGCGGGCAAGCTGATTTTCCTTGCTCGCTCGCAGTGGTGGGACCGGGCAACGATTCGCGCCTGGCAGCGGCGTCATTTGATTTCATCCTTGCGTTACGCCGTCTCCAGCATTCCCTACTACTCCGCCCTGGGCATAGATCCGACGAGCATCACGGATGTCCATGCTCTGCAACGCTTTCCGCTGCTCACCAAGGACATCATCCAGGAACAGGCGGACAGATTGCGGAATCCGGCCATCGATCCAGCGACGCTGCAATTCTCCATGACCTCCGGCAGCTCCGGGCAGCCAACGACCACGTGGTTCGACGAGAACTCCTGGCTGCTCTGCAAATACGCGCTCAAGATTCGCCGCACCCTGCTCGGCGGTTGGCCTTTCGGCCAGCGCTTGATGATATTCGGCGAGCAACCGGCCGACGGCCGCTCCGATTCAGCGCCGACGATGCACCGCGGATTGACGCACAGGGAAATGCGCCTTTCCGTCTTTCTGCCGCCCGACGTCCAGCATTCAGCGCTCGTCGGCTTCAGACCGACGATGATTTACGGCGCGCCCTCCGCACTGAAAGAACTTTGTGACCACGCCCGGGAGCACGGCCTGCCGCTGCCTGCCGTGCGCACGGTATTCCTGAGCTCTGAGCTCATCACCGGGAATCTGCGACGGCAGCTCGAGCAGGATCTGCGCTGTCGCGTAATCGGCGTTTACGGCAGCACCGAGTTCAAGGAAGTCGCCTGGCAGTGCGCCGCAGGTCGCTACCACCTGAACTTCGAGAGTGTTTACGTCGAAAACCTGCCGCCCGACGAGCAGGGCGGAGAACCGCGCCTGGTGATCACGACGCTGGTCAACCGCGCGATGCCGCTGATCCGCTTCGACATCGGCGACTACGCGCGTATCGGAACCGACGCATGCGCTTGCGGCCGCGAATCACCCTGGCTCGGATATATTGCGGGCCGGCGGGTCGAGCACCTCGAGCTGGCCGACGGGCGCCGGATTTCGCCCTACCTGCTGACCACCCGCATCGAAACCGTGGCCGGATTGCGCCAGTATCAGCTCGTTCAGCATGCTGGGCATGTGCTCGAGCTTCGCGTGATGTTCATGCCGTCTCACTCGGAGCGCGCTGCGAGCATCGATGAGCTGAGCCGTATATTGGCGGAGCTCGTCGGTCCGCAGACCGGGATTCGCGTAACGCAGGTCGAATCCATCATGCGCACGGCGGCCGGCAAGCACCAGGTCGTCGCCCGGGCAAGCTGAATGATCAATCGGGAGACGTTCACACTCGAGCGGCTGCGCAGTATCGAGGACGTCGATGCCGGAACGTGGGACCGGCTTGCCGAGAACGACGTCTATGCGCAGCACGGCTGGCTGCGCGTGCTCGAGAAAACCGTTGTCGAGGCCAGCGATCCCGTCTATTTTCTGCTCCGCGAGGGCAAGGAGCTCGTTGGCGCGGCCGTCTGCTATCGACTCGACGCGGTCGGATCGTCGCTGGATGAAATGTGGTTCGGCCGTCTTTATCGATCCCTGACGCGGCTCGGTTTCTCGCTTAGCCCTGCACTCTATTGCGGCCCGCTACTGGGCCAGGGGCGCCACGTACTCTGGCGCCGTGAAGCCCCGAAACCCGAGCGCCTGCTTGCACGGCTGCTCGACGCAGTTTCGGCATTTGCCGCAGAAAAAAGCCTGGCGCTCGCCGTCGCCAAGCTGCCGATCGAGGAAGGCGTGCTGCTCGAGATGTTCGCCGGGCGCGGATTCGCACGGACGATGAACTGGCCGGTCAGTTATGTCGACATCCGTTGGGGGAGTTTCGACGCCTACGTCGGGCATCTCGCTGCACTGGGCTCGAGCATGGCGACCAAAGCCCGTCGCGAAATTGCCGGACCCGGCAAGACGGGTATCCTGCTCGGTGGGATCGAACACTTCGAGAATCTGTCGCAGGAGGTGCTCGAACTGATTGAAGCGAATCAGCGCGCTCATTCGGACACCCCGCTCGGCTTGAAGCGCGAATTCTTCGAGACACTCGCGCAAAGCCATGGCGCTTCATCCATTGTGACGGTTGCAAGCGCGAACGGGAAGCTGGCTGGAGCCGCGTTGCTGCTCACGGCCGGGGACTGCGCCGGCGGGCCGCTGATCGGCGTGAGCGAGGACGTGCGCAACCGCAAAGCGTTTACGTATTTCAATCTCGCGCTGTACGAACCAATCAGATTCTGCATCGAACACGGCCTGAAGCGCATCTATCTGGGCGCAGGCCTCTACGACATGAAGCGCCGGCGCGGCTGCCGGGAGCTCGAGCTGGCGATGCTGATTCGGCCCAGGCGCATGCTCGGACGAATCGCGTGCAGATTCTGGTGTGTCGCCCACCGGCGCTGGGCCGTGAAAAAGCTCGAGCGTCAGGGCGTCAGGCTGCTGCCCTGACCGGCGCATCGATAAATTTCTGGAACCAGATCTCCAGAGTAAGCATGCGCCAGACGATGTCGGCGTTGTGCCGCACGAAATCGCTCCCGCGGGCATCGAACGACAGCGCGCGGCGCAACGCTCCGGGGTCGAGGATGCCGCGGCTCAGGCAGGCGGGGGACAGCAGCACGTCGCGCAACGCGAGGTAGCTCGACTTGCCAGCGAGCCATTCCCCATAGGGTGCCGGGAACCCCAGCTTCTGCCTGCGCAGAAGCACGCTCGAAGGCAGATCGTTCTCGAGCGCCCGCCGCAGAATGCTCTTGGTCCAACCGTCGCGGATTTTCTCATCGTAGGGCAGCGAGAAACAGAACTCGACGAGCCGGTGATCGAGGAACGGCGCACGCGTCTCGATCGAGAAGGCCATGCTGATGGCGTCCGCGGCGTGCAGGGCTTCCGTCAGGCCACCGAAGCTCAATTCCAGCCACAACGCATTGTTCAGGTGGCTCGCGAACGGCCGCGGCGCCCTGGCCGACGACCATGCGGCCCGCCTGCGCAGGGGATGAAGATCGCCGAACTGGCTGGCGAAGTGCCGGCTTTCGAAACGCTTCCACGGCTGTGACGCAAACTGCCTTTTGAGCCGGCGCAGCGCGATCGAGGTGAGCACCGCACGATGATCACCGCTCACCTCGTTCAACTGGCTCAACTCCCGATACAGGCCGCGGATCGAGATTGCCGAACGCCACCGGAGCGAGCGCAAGCGGTCGAGGAAAAACGGGAGGAAGAAATGCCCGTATCCGCCGAGCAGCTCGTCGCCACCGGAGCCTGAAAGTGTCACCTTGACATGGCGGCTAGCGGCGCGCATCACCGACCAGTGCGGCAACCGGCCGCGGATCGGCGTCGGTGCATCGTGATGCCAGACGATGTCGTGGACGAGCGGCAAGGCTTCATCGGCATCCGGCTCGACCCAGTGCATGCGGTATTGCGCCGAGTCGGCCACTGCGGCGGCGTAGGCGCTTTCATCGTAAGGCTTGCCCGGGTAGCGCAACGAGAAGCAGTCCAGCGTGCCGCCGGAGGCCGCTGCCAGCCGCGTAACCGCGGACGAATCCAGACCACCGCTGAGCGTAGCGCCGACCGGCACGTCGCTGCGCATGCGCAGGCGCACGGAGTCGGCGAGCAGCGCGCGGAAGCGTTCCGCCGTGTCGGCGCGAGGCGCCTCGACTTCGCCCGGCTCGAAGCGCCAGTACGGGGCGGCTCGCGCCGGACCGGCGGCGGTAAACGTTACCCAGGTCGCCGGTGCTACCGCCCGGATGTTGGCAAAGAAGCTGTGGTCGCGCACATCCGGCGAGCCGCCCCGAAGGAAGGAATGCACCTCCTCGCCGTCGAAGCGGCGTTCCCCGGGAAACGCGGCCAGAATCGCCTTCGGCTCGGACGCAAACGCGATCCTTTCGTCGCGCACCGAATAATAGAGCGGCTTGATGCCGAATCTGTCGCGGCTCAGGATCAGCCGCCGTTCGCGCGCATCCCAGATCGCCAACGCCCACATGCCGTTGAAGCGCTCGAAGGCGGACTCCCCCCAATGCTCGAACGACGCAAGCACAACTTCGGTGTCGCCAGTCGAGCGAAAACTGACGCCTTCGGCGCCGAGCTCCGCGCGCAACTCTTTGTAGTTGTGAATTTCGCCGTTGTACACGAGCACCCGCGAGCCGTGCGCGTTCCACATCGGCTGCGCGGATCGCTCTGAAACGTCCACGATCGTAAGCCGCGTATGTGCGAAGCCGATGCAGCCGGCGCGCCATTCGCCGTTTCCGTCCGGACCGCGGTGGCGCAAGGTGCGTGCCATACTGGCGAGCGTGTCGTTCTGCAGTGGAGTTCCATCACGCTGCCAGATGCCGGCGATGCCGCACATAGAGGCTGATCAGCGCGCCGGCATGGGGCAGTTCCGACAGTCGAGGGCAAAGCTCATGCTTCTTTACGCCGCTGCCGTGCGATGGCAACCCGCTCTTCGACGATGACCTGATTCAGGAGCCGTGTCAGGGCGAGCACATTGGCTATTGCGGGCGTCGGCATGTCGACAAGCTCGCCGAGCTCGACGACAGCGGTCACGAGGGCCTCGACTTCCAGCGGCTCGCCGTTCTCCGCATCCTGCAGCATTGACGGCCTGTGCCTGCCCACCCGCCGCGCCCCTTCGAGTCGCCGCTCGATAGGCAGGCGCAGCTTGATGCCGAGACGGGCGGCGACCTGCTCGCCCTCCTCCATCATCCGACGAGCCAGCGCGCGTGTATCGGGATGCTCGCCGATGTCCGCGAGCGTAGCGTGGGTCAGGGCGCCGATCGGATTGAAACTCAGGTTGCCGATCGCTTTCAACCAGATCTCGCCACGGATGTCGGACAGAATGGGTGATTTGAAGCCGGCACCCTGAAGGAGCCGGGATACGCGGACCACGTCTTCGTTCTCTTCGCCATCCAGCGCACCGACCGGGAACCGATCCCCTTCGACATGCCGCACATGTCCAGGGGCTGCCATGGAGGCCGCGGGATAGGCGATGCAGCCGACGACCCGGCCCGGATCGATGCGTCTGGCTATGCAGCCACCGGGATCCGCCCCTTCGATGACGTGACCGTCGTGCGCGCCCCCATGGCGCTGAAAGTACCACCATGGTATGCCGTTTTGCAGGCTGACGACTGCCGTTCCGGGTCCGATCAGCGTGCAGATACTGTCCAGCGCGCCGGTGATTTGGTGCGCCTTCAGCGCCACGAACACGACATCCTGAACCCCGCAGCCCGAAGTATCTGCGACGGCATTGCAGGGGGACACCTGCAGCTCCGATCCGTCGGGTCGCGTGACCGTCAATCCGTCCCTCTGGAGCTTTCGCAGATGCTCGCCGCGATCGACGAGCGTGACAGGCGTGCCCGAGCTCTGCAGCGCAGCGCCTATCAGGCCGCCAATGCAACCCGCCCCCATAATCGTGATACGCATGCGTCGACCGTCCGAGTCCAGACCGCACTGCACTTTGCATACGGCCTGCGGCTAAGTCAAACTCACGGCCGGATCGGGATTTCAGGGATTTATTACTGCCTTGCGCATTCTGGTCGTCAACTACGAGTTCCCGCCGATCGGCGGCGGATCCAGCCGCGCCTCGTTCAGCATCACGCGCGAGCTCGTCCAGCTCGGCCACCAGGTGGATGTGCTCACTTCGCGTTATGGCCGCGCGCCGAAGACCGAGGAGATCGGGGGTGTGCTCGTGCATCGCGTTCCGAGCTGGCGCAAGGGGATTCACGATTGCGGCCTGCGGGGTGCCGCGACATTTCTCTGCACGGCGCTGCCGCGTTTGAAGCAATTGCTCGGGCAGCACCGATTCGACGTGGTGCACTACTTTTTCAGCCTGCCGACGGGCCTCCTTTCCGCGTACTCGCACGGCGTGCGCGGTCTGCCCTACATCGTCAGCCTGCGCGGCTCGGATGTGCCTGATTACGATACCTCCAGCGCGAAGCTGCGCGTGCTGCACAAAGGTTCCCTCAGCGTCACTCACTGGATCTGGCGTCGCGCCGCCCGCGTCGTCGCGGTCAGCGAGAGCCTGCGCGAGCTGGCGCAAACCTCGTTTCCGGATGTCGAGGTCGACGTGATACACAACGGCGTGGATCCCGTCATCCCCGAATCGTCCCCGGATCCCGCCCGCCGCGCCGGGAAGCTTCGTCTAACCTGCGTGTCGCGACTGATACGCCGCAAGGGTATCGCCGATCTGTTGCGCGCCATGCCCAAGCTCAGACATCTGGACCTCGAGCTGCAGATCGTCGGCAGCGGAGAAATAGAGCAGGAGCTCGAGGAGCTTGCGGCCAGGCTCGAGCTGCAGGATTGTGTCGTGTTTCTCGGCTACCAGAGTGCGGCGGAAGTTCACCGGCTCAACGCGACCGCCGACATATTTGTGCTGCCCACGCATGCCGACGCCTTTGCCAACGCGATCCTCGAAGCGATGAGTGCGGGGCTGCCGGTGATCGCAACTGACGTGGGCGGTGCGCGCGAAGCAATCGAACCCGGCGTGAACGGCTTGCTGGTGCCGCCGAAGGATCCGGACAGCCTCGGCGACGCGATTGCCAGGCTCGCTGCGGATCCGCCGTTGCGGGCGCGCATGCGCGAGGCCAATCTCGAAAAAATCGAGCGCCTGTTCACCTGGCCGGCGGTGGCCCGACAGTACAGCGCTGTCTATGCGAGCGCCCTGGAGAGAATCCCGGCACGCGTGCCAGGTTGAAGCACCGCATGAGCGGGTTTCGCTGAGGATGGCGGCGCTTTCCGGCTGTCTGATCGCCTATCACGAAGAGGCGCGTGTCGAAGCCTGCCTCGAGAGTTTCGCCGATCTGGTCGACGAGATCGTTGTCTTCCATGACGGCCCGTGCAGCGATGCCACGCTGTCGATTGCGCGGCGCTTCACGGACAAGGTTTTTTCGACCGGCGGGCGGGCGGGCAGCGCGGAATTCATTCGCCCTTTGGCGCTGGAGCACTGCACCGGGGAGTGGGTGCTCTGCCTGGATGCCGACGAACGGTTATCGCCGCCTCTCCGGCAGGCGCTGCGTTCCCTGGTTGAAAATGCCGATGTCGACGGCTATGGCTTCGCCTGGCCTTACGTCGATGAAAATGGCCGCCGGTTGACGACCCTGTCGATGAGTGGAAAAAAATTCCTGTTCCGCCGCTCGAGCATGTACACCATCGGCCTGCCGCATATGACGCCCGACACCTATGGGGTCAGCGTCGCCATGCCGCTGGAGGTGCACCATGTGCTCACGGACGGCCTTGTCCTCGAGACATTCGGCAGCCTGTTGCGAAAGAATCTGCGCCGCGGACGAGCCGCCGCCGCGACGCTGGCGCAGGGAATCGACCGGGTCGATTTATTCAACGCGAGCCTGTTCGACAACCGGGTCAAGAACGCCCGCAAGATCCGGCTGCTGGCCAGCCATCCGTTGCTGGCGCTTCTCGTGCTGCCTGCGTACGGCTTTCTTTACTGGTACTTCGCGCAAGGATATTTCAAGGCCGGCCGAATCGGCCTGCATGACGCTTTGAATCTGCCGCTTTACTATGCCTCTTTCGCGTGGAATCTTCTCGCGCGGCGGAGCGGTCCCCGCCGGTAGTGCAGGCTCCGGCCTTCACTTCTCGATGCGCATCTTCACGCGGCGATTCTTCTGCTGCGCTTGCGCCGGAGGCGATCAAGCGCCGCTCTTTCAGCCGCCAATGCCAAACGGCATGGCCGAGAGGATTCGAAATCCGATGCGTCGGGGTTTCAATCAGGAGGAGCGCTCATATAGGCGAGCGCCGCCTTCGTGAGCGCCCGCACGCCCGTGACCAAAGCGCTTTCATCGATAGAAAACAACGGCGAGTGATTTGCCGGAGCGGCCAGCGGGTCCGTGTCCTCCGACGTCACGCCGAGAAAGAAGTAGAACCCCGGTATGCGTTGCTGGAAATACGAGAAGTCCTCGGCACCGGTGATCAGCGACATCTTCCGTACATTGTCGGAGCCGGCAGCTTCGCGCAGCGCATCGAGTGTCTGCGCGGTCAGCTCCGGGTCGTTGACGGTGACCGGATAGCCGAGGGTGATGTCGACTTCGACGGTGGCGCCGGCGCTTTCCGCGATGTGCACGGCCGTGCGCTCGATGCGCCTGTGTATGTCCTTGCGCATGTCCTCATCGAAGCTGCGCACCGTGCCGAGCATCTCCACCTCGTCCGGGATGATGTTGTTGCGAATACCGCCGGCTATGCGTCCGACCGACAGCACGGAGGGATTCGAGGTCACATCGACCTGACGGCTCTCGATGGTCTGCAGGCCGAGCACGATCTGCGCGGCGACGACGATCGGATCGATACCGGCCCACGGCTTTGAGCCGTGCGTCTGACGTCCATGCACGACCAGCCGGAACTGGTCGGAGCTCGCCATCGCCGGCCCTGGCCGGTAACCGAGCACGCCCGCCGGCAGCGACGACCAGACGTGCAGACCGAAGATCGCATCGGGTTTCAGCTCCTCGAACAAGCCTTCCTCGAGCATGAGCCGTGCGCCGCCTTCCTCTCCCTCGGGCGCACCCTCCTCGGCTGGCTGGAAAATGAACATGACCGTTCCGGGCAGCCGCTCGCGCTCCGCGCTCAGATTTCGGGCCACGCCGAGCAGAATGGCCATGTGGGCGTCGTGGCCGCAGGCGTGCATGACGCCGGTTTCTTCGCCACGATACTCACCGGTTGCCTTCGAGGCGAACGGGAGCTCGAGCTTTTCGGTCACCGGCAGCGCGTCCATATCTGCTCGCAAGGCGACGACCGGGCCGGGCTCGCCGCCCTCGAGGATGGCGACGACGCCGGTATGGGCAATGCCGGTATCGACCTGCATGCCCATGTCCCCGAGCTCCGCCGCGATCACTTTCGCGGTGCGAAACTCGCGGTTGCTGAGCTCCGGGTGCTGATGGAAGTCGCGCCGCCAGGCGATGACTTCGTCCTCGATCTGCGCCGCGCGTTGCTCGAGATCTTCAGCGAGCGGCTCGTCGGCCGTGACAGAGGATGGATCGAAGACCGTCAGGATAGCCACCACCGACACGGTCAGAAACACTCGCCGTGCTGAGCTCATGGTTTTTCTCCAGTTTCCGTTGCCGACTTGCCCCGCATGCATGGTAGTCGCTGCGCGCCCGGATACAAAAGCGGCAGCCGCGGCTTTATCATGCCGCCGATGGTTACCGACCTGAATCCGCAGGCCGCGCAGATGGGCCATGCCTCCATGGTGCGCACACTCGATGCCCAGGCGCGCGCCATCTGGCCGCAGGAAGAGCGCCTGTTCCTCCGCTACGGGCTCGCCGCCGACATCGACATTCTCGATGTCGGCTGCGGCACAGGCGAAATCACGCTGCGGCTGGCCGGGCTTTATCCGCACGCCAGCCTGCTCGGGGTCGATCTGCTCGAAGGCCCGCTGACCATCGCCCGCAGCCGGGCCATGGGCCTCGGCGACCGTGTGCGATTCGCCCCGGGCGACGCTTTTGCACTCGATCTGCCGGATGCCTCTGTCGACCTCGCTGTCTGCCGGCACATGCTGCATGCCGTGCCTGAGCCTGCGCGCGTGTTGACGGAGCTCCGGCGTGTGACACGGCCCGGCGGGCGCCTGCACGTGATCGCCGAGGACTACGGCATGATACATGCGCC
>JACDCP010000190.1 GCA_013817465.1 Gammaproteobacteria bacterium
GGAGGAAGGTTTGAGAAAACAGATCGCGTGGCTGCAGAAGCGCGGCCACATGTAGGGCCGAATTCATTCGGCCTGCGCCGATGAATCAGGCGTCGCGGCATGGCCGGTTGAAACCGGCCCTACGGGAACCCGGCACCGAATGTTGCGGTCCCGGCACTGAATGTTGCGGTCCCGGCACCGAATGTTGCGGTCCCGTAGGGCCGAATTCATTCGGCCAGAGCCGGTGAAATCAGGCGTCGCGGCATGGCCGGTTGAAACCGGCCCTACGGGAACCCGGCACCGGATGTTGCGGTCCCGGCACCGAATGTTGCGGTCCCGTAGGGCCGAATTCATTCGGCCAGAGCCGATTCACCGAGGACCAGATGGTCCGGATTCTTCGCGAGGCCGACGCCGGGTCCGTGCCGAAGGTCGCCAAGCGCCATGGTGTGAGTGAACAGACGATCTACGCGTGGCGCAAGCGGTATGGGACGCTTGATGTCGCTGACGTCCGTCGGCTGCGCGAGCCGCTTGTCCAGCTTTTTTTTCTTGTCCGCAGAATTCGTAGTGGGAAATTGTAACGCGATCAATGTAGGTTAGAGGGAAGTGGGAATGGGTAGGCCAGGGATACCAGCAAAAATACTTGCCCTTCGCGTCAACCCCTCCACTGGCGAGCGCATGAGGCTGCAAAACGGGCAATGGGTGCCCATTCAGTAACGTGCATTCCGGCGGGCCGCAGGTCATCGATTGGGCGGACCTACCGCCGTGAGAAGCAGCCGAAATAGAGCCTGTGATGGCAGCGAGAAACAGGACTTGGACGCCGGCGATAGTGCGGCAGAAGCTACGGGTAAGTATGCTCGTAAATCGGCTTATGAATCATGCGCTTGGGAAGAACAAAATGAGCGCTGCGCAGGTCCGGGCAGCGGAAATCCTGTTACGCAAGACCCTGCCCGACTTGGCACGCTCGGAAAGGTGAAGGGCGGGACAGCTCGTATTGCTGCGGTGCTGAGAGGCCGCTAGTCGGAGACGTAAGTGCCTGCCGTTAAAGGAAATATCGTCGCTTTGAAAGCCCGGAATCGTCGGGCAAAGCAAGAGCTGGCGCAGGACGGTCGAAAGGCCGGTCAGTATGTACGGCGCCTGCAAGAGATTGCCGAAATGGTCGAGACCGTTGAACCCTCTCAGGTTCCGGCCCTGCGGTTAAAGGCCGATATTTACAGCCGATTGCTCGCCAAGTGTCTGCCGGATCTGAAGGCGGTGGAGCAATCGGTCGATATTAGGCAGCGGCATAAGTTGCAGCAGAGTTTCCGGTGCTTTGGCCGTTGGTTTTAGTTTTCGGCCTGCCGGCTGGCGGAAAATCAACCCGGCACTTGATAGGCGCCCCCACTAAAGGCGTGTTGCTGCTCAAGCGGCGGTTTTTTTATGGTTGACCGCTAATTGGGCTATCGGCCAGATCAGGAGGTTCGCTTCGCCGGCTCAGTTTTCTTCTGAGGAAACGGAAGAATCGCCGCGGGCCGGCCGATGGACCTGGTTCGGACCCACTGCGCCGTTGCCTCGGAAAGCGCGATCGGCAGCGGCCAGCCTTTCTTCTGGCTGATGGCTTCTGCCCTTCTGTTGAGCTACGCCTGCTCTGTTTCAGACCAGATCACCTGATGCCCGCTATCCTGGCATGGGTCGAATCGATCGCAGCCGTTACATCGGACCCGCGAGGCGATCGTAGCACCTACGTCAAGATTCTCGACGCGCCAGGCGCCCGCGCGGCAACGATCAGGCTGAGGGGTACACGGGGGCAGGGGTTGGAGGACATCGCGGCTGCTCGGCGCCACTCGGAGGCTCACGCTGGCGTTCTGAGTGTATCCCGCGTCGCGTCCAGAGCAATCTAACCTACTGATCGGAAAGGTACTCTGAACTGCTACCCATGCAGACAAATAGAACTTTCAAGTACAAACACCTCCGTCCTGAACAGTCTCATGCATTTTCCAGCAGCGCTTTGACGCGCGCCAGATCCTCATCCGTGTCCACGCCGGGTGCGGGAATCTCGCCGGCCATGGCAACCTGAATCAAGAGGCCATTGTAAATCGCACGTAGCTGCTCAAGGCATTCAACTTGCTCGAGCTCGCATTGGGGAAGCGCCGCCAGGCGGCGTAAAGATGCCACCCGGTAGGCGTACACACCGATGTGACGGCGGGCATGCGCGCAACTGTACGGCCAGCCGTCGCTGCCGATCCGATCGCGCGGCCAGGGCAGCGGCGCGCGACTGAAATACAACGCGGCGCCTCGCGCATCGGTGACGACTTTGACGACGTTCGGATCGAGAAATTCGGCCAGCGATTCGAGTGGCGCGCAGAGTGTCGCGAGCGCGGCCCCGGTTGCGGACTCGAGCACACTCGCCACCTGCCCGATGACTGCCGGCGGCATCAGCGGCTCATCGCCCTGCAGGTTTACGACGAGCGTGTCGTCCGGCCAGCCCAGGCGTTCGACCACCGCGGCGATGCGATCCGTTCCCGAGGCATGCGCCGCCGACGTCATGACCACGGCTGCGCCGAAATTGCGAGCCGCAAGTTCGATTCGCGGATCGTCCGTAGCGACGACGATTTCGTCAGCGCCGCTTTCCCGTGCCCGATCGTGGACATGCGCCAGCAACGGCCGTCCCGCAATCTCCCGCAGGGCCTTGCCCGGCAGGCGCACGGAGGCAAAGCGCGCCGGAATGACGATGCGGAAGCTCATGTCGCCCCGCCGCGGATCGACATCGGCTGCTGACTAGCTTGCCGGCGAACCGGCATCGAGCTCTTCGCTGCTCATGGATCGCGCCTCGGATTCGAGCATGATCGGTATATCGTCGCGAATGGGAAAAGCCAGCCGGTCGGCGCGACAGATCAGCTCCCGCTTGTCCGGGCCCAGGTTGAGCGGGCTCTTGCATACCGGGCAGGCCAGTATATCCAAAAGTTTCTTATCCATTTCAGATTATTACCTGATGATATTCATGTGATTTATCGCTTATGGATCGATGCAACCGGGACATCAGACCGGTCGCGTCGGCATCACTCAGACGGGCCTCCACCGGCACGTACCAGTGGTGCGCAGAGGCGAAACCAGCGCATTTTACGGCATCCTTCTCGGTCATCAGGACAGCCCCCCCGTCGGGAAACCAGATGTCGGCATCGGAGAGCTCGGCGTGATCGGGCAGCGGATGCTCGATGACCTGCAGACCGAAGCCGGCAAGCTGATGGAAAAACCGCTGCGGATTGCCGATGCCGGCCACACCGTGCACCGGTGCGCCACGGAATGATTCGAGCGGCCGGCGCTCGCCGGAAACCAGTGCAACCGCGACGTGCGCCACGACATGCATGGCGATTCTGTCGCCGCTTGCAGTTTCGCCTCTTGCGACATTCTCCACCACCGCGTCCACGTCCGCGAGCCGTGTCGCCGGCTCGCGGAGCGGTCCCGCGGGCAGACAAAAACCGTTGCCGAAGCCGCGTGAGGCATCGATGACCGCAATCTCGAATTGCCGGCCGAGGCGGTAATGCTGCAGGCCGTCGTCAGCGAGGATCACGTCGACTTTCCCGGTCTCGAGCAGGCGCGCGGCAGCGACGCGGTCCGGCCCGGCCGCCACCGGACACGCGCAGCGTCGCGCCAGGAGCACGCTCTCGTCACCAACCTCGATGGGATCGCAATCGGCGCTCACCAGTCGCGGCCATGCTCTCGCGTGCGCGCCGTAACCGCGCGTCACGATGCCTGGCCGGCGGCCTTCGGCCGCGAGGCGCGACGCGAGCCAGATGACCAGTGGCGTCTTGCCGGTGCCCCCCGCGGTGATGTTGCCGACGACCACCACGGGCGACGCCGGATAATGCATCCGCAGCACGCCGGATGCGTAAGCTCGCCTGCGCGCGGCCACAATCAGCCGGTAAAGCAGCGACAGAGGCCACAGCAGCCAGCGTTCCGGACGCGCGCCGTACCAGACCCGGAGCAGCCAGTCGTGCATCGACCGCCTCAGGTTTCGAACTGCATGCGATAGAGCGCGGCATAGAGTCCCGCACGCTCGAGCAGCTCGGCATGCGTCCCGCTCTCGACGATGCGTCCGTCGTCGAGCACGATGATGCGATCCGCGCGCTCGACAGTGGACAGACGGTGAGCGATCACGAGCGTGGTGCGGTTGCGCATGAGCTGATCCAGAGCCTGCTGGATATGCCGCTCGGATTTGGTGTCCAGCGCCGAGGTCGCCTCGTCGAGGATCAAGATGGGTGCATCCTTGAGCAGTGCGCGGGCGATGGCGATGCGCTGGCGCTGTCCGCCGGAAAGCAGCACGCCGCGATCGCCGACCATGGTGTCGAGACCTTCCGGCAGGCTGTCCGTGAACTCCGGCACGTGCGCGGCACGCGCCGCAGCTTCGATCTCCTCGCGCGATGCGACGTCCAGGCTCCCATAGGCCACATTGTTGCCGATGGTGTCATTGAACAGCACGACATCCTGGCTCACGAGGCTGATCTGATTGCGCAGGTCGCGCAGTCGGTACTCAGTGACCGAACGGCCGTCGATGAGGATCTCGCCGGCTTCCGGCGCATAGAAACGCGGCAGCAGGCTGATGAGCGTGGATTTGCCGCTCCCCGAGCGACCCACAATCGCCAGCGTCTGGCCGGCCGGGACGCGCAGATCGATGTCCTTCAGTATTTGGCCTTTCTCCGCCGAATAAGTGAAGCTCACGCGGCGAAACTCGACATCTCCCCGCGCCCGCTCGAGCGGCTGCGTGCCGGTATCCTGCTCGGGCGCCTCGTCCAGGAGCGCAAAAATACTTTGTCCGGCTGCAATACCCTGTTGCAGCGGCGCGTTGATGTCAGTCAATCGTTTCAGTGGCGGCATGAGCAACAGCATGGCGCCGATGAACGAGGAGAACGTACCGACGGTAATAGTGTCGAGCATCGGCTCCAGAGTCGCCACGTATACGACTGATGCCATGCCGATGGCCGCGATCATCTGAATCACACCGCTGCTGCCCGCTTTGGTGGCGACGAGCCGCATATTGAGGTGGCGATTGCGCTCGTTCACGAGCTCAAACTGGTCACGCACGTGTGCCTCGCCGCTGAAAACCTTGATGACACGATGACCCTCGATCGCCTCGTCCGCCGCCTGAGTCACATCGCCCATCGAGTTCTGGATGCGCGCGCTGTAGCGGCGGAATTTCGTGCTCACGAAGCGGACCAGAGCACCAATCAGCGGGCCCGTCACGATAACAAAAAGCGAAAGAAATACACTCTGAATGAACATGTATATGAGCAGTCCCGTAACTGTCAGGGCGTCGCGGATAACCGTCGTGATGACCGTGGTCGTCGACTGGGCAACCTGTTCGATGTTGTAAGTCAGCTTTGAAAGCAAGGTCCCCGACGCACTGCGGTCGTAGTAAGCCGTCGGAAGAATCAGGAAATGCTCGAACACGTCGCGACGCAGGTTCTTGATGACGCTGCGTCCTACCCAACTCATGTAGTAGTCGGACAGGTAGCTGCCGACGCTGCGCAGCGCAAAGACGAGCAGTATCGCAAAGGGCATCCAGCGAATGACCTGGGGGTCGCGTTGCACAAAGCCCTGGTCCAGCAACGGCTTGATCAGATAAGCAAAGCCGGTTTCCGTCGCCGCATACAGGATCATGCCGACGACCGCGATGAGAAACACCGGCCAGTGCGGCGTGGCGTAACCGATCAGGCGGCGGTAGACCGCGCCTGCTCCCTCCTCCACGCCGGGTCGCGCCACTCAGTCCGTTCCGGGGTCGTCGACCGTGGCCACGTGGATGCGTGCCACGCCGAGGGCGCCCAGCACGTCCATGGCCGTCACAACCGACTGGTGGGTGGTTTGCGCGTCGGCGCTGATCGTCACGGGCTTGTCGCGCTGCTCACCGAGCTCCTGCTCGAGCGCACGACGCAAGGTGTCCGGCCGGTTGTTGACGAGCGCCCGGCCATTGACGAAGTAGCTGCCCGTGGCGGTGATCGTGATATCGAGCGTCGCATCCGCAGCTTCAGTTTCGGCCGCCTCTTCCGCCGATGGCAGCTGGATGCTGATCTCCGACTCGCGCACGAAACTCGTCGAGACCATGAAGAAGATGATCAGCAGCAGCACGACGTCGATGAGTGAGGTGAGATTGATCTCCGGATCCTCGCGCGGGCGCGATTGCAGATTCATTGGCCGCGGCTGTCGAGATAACGCTTCTGGCGCAGCGCCTCGACGAGCTTGATGGCCTCCTTTTCCATCTGCACGACCAGCGCGTCGACGCGCCCGCGCAAATAGCGGTAGCCGATAAGCGCGGGGATCGCGACGGACAGCCCGGCCGCAGTGGTGATGAGCGCCACGGCGATGCCGTCGGCGAGCACGGCCGGATTGCCGACGCCATGCGTCGTGATTGCCGAGAAGACCTGGATCATGC
>JACDCP010000014.1:0-12641 GCA_013817465.1 Gammaproteobacteria bacterium
TACCAGGTGTGGTCGGCGCGATCAGCCTGCTGCTCGCCCTGTTCGCGTTCCAGGTGCTGCCGGTCAACTACGCGGGGCTGGCGCTGATTCTTTTGGGTATCGTGCTGATGGTCGGCGAGGTCTTCGTGTCAAGCTTCGGCGCATTAGGCATCGGCGGCCTCATTGCCTTCGTGATCGGCTCGGTAATCCTCATCGATACCGACGTGCCGGGCTTCGGCGTCTCGCGCCTGCTGATCGGCTCGATTGCGCTGGGCGGCGGCGGAGTCCTGCTGGCAATCATTGCGTATGCAGTTCATTTGCGCAGAAAGCCGGCGGTTACCGGCCGGGAAGAAATGCTGGGCGCGCTGGCGGTAGCCGAGACGGACTTCGCCGGGCACGGCCGGGTGCAGCTTTACGGCGAAATCTGGAACGCCCGAACACGCGCGCCGGTGCGGCGGGGACAGAAGGTCCGGGTCGTCGCTGTGGACGGCCTCCTGCTCGAGGTCGAACCGGCATCGGTATCATTGCCAGGAGAATTCACATGAGCCTTTACGTCACCGCAATACTGATCGGCTTCGTCGCGCTGCTGCTGTTCAGCGCCTTCAATATCCTGAAGGAATACGAGCGGGGCGTCATTTTCTTTCTGGGAAGGTTCCAGGAAGTCAAGGGGCCGGGGCTCATCATCGTCATCCCCGGCCTGCAGAAAATCGTCAAGGTGGATTTGCGCGTCATCGTCCTGGATGTGCCCACGCAGGACGTGATCTCCCGCGACAACGTGTCGGTGAAAGTCAACGCTGTCATTTACTTCCGCATCGTCGATCCGGAACGCGCGATCATTCAGGTCGCCAATGTGTTCGAGGCGACGAGCCAGCTCGCTCAGACGACGCTGCGTTCCGTGCTCGGCCAGCACGAGCTCGACGACATGCTCGCCGAACGCGACAAGCTCAACGCCGCGATTCAGGAAATCCTCGATGCGCGAACCGATCATTGGGGTATCAAGGTAGCTAATGTCGAGATCAAACACGTCGATCTGGACGAGAGCATGATCCGCGCGATCGCGCGCCAGGCCGAGGCGGAGCGCGCCCGGCGCGCGAAGGTGATCCATGCCGATGGCGAGCTGCAGGCCTCGCAGCGCCTGGTCGACGCGGCGCGCACGCTGGCGGAGGTCCCACAGGCGATCCAGCTTCGTTACATGCAGACCCTGACGGAGATCGTCAACGAAAATAGCAACCTGATCGTGTTCCCGTTGCCGCTGGACACGCTGGGGGCGCTCATGGAGAAAGTGAAGTCATAGGATCGGATTCATCCGGCCATCTTGTGCAAGCTGTCATGGCGGGTTGAAATCCCGCATCTACGGTCCTATGAACGCGAGCGAGAACGCGCCGGGCCCGACGTTGACGCCGGCCGAGGCGCTCATGACGGAAAACAGGATGCCGACCTTGCGCTCCGCCGCGTAGTCCAGGAAATCGCGGCAGGCCGGCAGCTCACGAATCTCCTGCGGGTCCCCCGCATAGCTCATGGCCACCACGGGCCGCTTCAGGCCGAGGCGCAAGCTCTCACGCGCGTGGTCGAACAACTTCGTCAACGCGCTCTGATAGCCGCGCTCGCGGTAGCGGACACGAGTCTCGCCGCGGTGCATCTCGAGCACGGGGCAGCGGTCCATGGCCCGGCCGAGTTGATACTCGAACAGAGAAACGCTGCGATCCCCTTTGCGACCCCCGCGCTTGCGCAGATAAAAAAGATCGCGCGGCACGAGATAGGCGCGCACTCCCGGCACCAGCTCCGCAACTGTCCGGCGGGCCTGATCAAAAGGCGCCGCTTCCAGCTCGCGCACCGCCTCGTGCGCGAGCACTGCTTCTCCCGCACAGAGCGTCTGGCTGTCCAGCACGCGCAGAACGAACGGGCCCGAAATCCCGGCGTCGGCGCGCTTGCGCCGATACTCGGAAAGGATGCCCCGCGCCGCTTGCGAGGCGTGTTCGAAGATACGTCCTCGTGTGCTGCTCATGCAGAGCACCAGAACGCGGTCGTATTCCAGAACCAGCCGCGCCAGGAACAGATCCTTGATGGCTTCCATGCCGATTGCGTGCGTGTTCGCGTTGATGCTCCGGCTGCCGATGTAGCGCTCGTAGAACTCCATCGTCGCCGTGGGGTCGCGCTTGTCGACGAAGCTGCGCTCGCCGAGCTCGAGGCTGACGGGCAGCACTTCCATGCGATGCTCGTCGATGAACGTGTGCGGCAGATCGCAGGTCGCGTCGATGACGACGGCCGTCGCGCGCGCAGATGCCGGGGCCTCGAGGCTCATGACGCGCCACTCTAACCTATCTGCACTCTGGTTGCCCATCAGCCGCTGTGCAGTTCATCCTTGTAAGTCGGCATTTACCGGCGCGCAACGGGATAAATGGGGACATTCCTGATTTATCTGCCAATGTCACTTCAACCTGCTGTCACGCGAAAGATAAACCAAGAATGTCCCCATTTATCTGCCAATGTCACTTCAACCTGCTGTCGCTCGAAAGATAAATCAGGAATGTCCCCATTTATCAGGCACGGCCCGTCATCGCGGCGGGATGCTCAACTCTATGCGCGCGCCTCCGAGCGGCGAAACGCCGAGCGTCAGGCTCCCGCCAGCCAGCTCGACGATTTCCTTGACTACCGCAAGGCCGATGCCATGGCCTTCGGCCTGCTCATCGACCCGCGCTCCGCGCGCCAGCACGCGTTGTGCATCCGCGGGCCTGATGCCGGGGCCATCGTCTTCGACTGCCAGCCGCAGGCCGCGCCGCCGCCGTCCCATCTCCTCCGCCTGCGCAGTGATCCGAACTGTCGAGCGGCTCCATTTGTAGGCGTTGTCGAGAAGATTGCCGATCAGGTCGGTCAAGTCCTCGCGATCGCCGTAATAGACGGCGTTGCCGTCGGTCTCCGTGAGGCAGCGCGGCTGCTTGTCTGCGTAAACCTTGTCCAGTGCGCCGCGCAGCTCCTCGATGACGGCGGCGACGGCTACCGGCGCGTGGCCGAGCGTGGTTCCAGCAGAGGTCGCGGCACGGCGGAGCTGGCTGCCGACGATGGCATCCATGCGGGCAATCTGCGTATCGAACGCGGCGAGGTCCGGCTGCCCGGCCTGCAGCGCACTGCGCATGACAGCCAGCGGCGTCTTGAGGCTGTGCGCGAGATTGCCGAGCGTGTTGCGGTAGCGCAGCAGGCGCGCACGCTCGTCGCGTATCAGGGCATTCATGTTTTCAGTGACGCCGGTGAGCTCCGACGGATAGCCGCCGCCGAGCTCCGCGCGCGAGCCCGCTTCGACGGCTGCAATTTCCGTTTCGATGCGGCGCAGAGGCCTCAGGATCCAGCGCAGCAACAAGGCGAGGCTCGTCAGCAGCAGCAGCATGAGTCCCAGGAACCAGATGAAAAGCTGACGCCGGAACCGCTCTACCTGCGCATGATAGAGATCGAGGCTCTGCGCCACATCGAATTCGAAGCGGCGCATGCTGCCGTCGGCGAATTCCCATTCGATGCCCAGCGCGAGCGCCATGACCGGGATGTCATCGAGCATCGCGAGGCGCACGACCTCGCGATCGCCGGGTGCAAGCACGGGGCCTTCGGCGAGCTGAGCACCGGCCGAGGATGCCGAGCGCCAGACGATTTCGCCGCTGGCATCGCGGATCTGGCCGTAGAGACCGGAGCCCGGCTGCGAGAACCGTTCCTCGGGTAGTTGCGCGGGCATTCGGAGGCCCCTGGAGCCGTCACCCTCCGCCGCCGCGAGCAACGCGATCAGATGAACTTCGAGCACGCTTTGCATGGCACGCTCGCCGGCTTCACGAAACAGCCGGTCGAGCGCAACGACCGTGAGGCCGAAGAAAAGCGCGAGCACCAGGCTGACGGACAGCAGCAGGCGCGCGCTCAGCGACGAAGGCATCACTGAACCCGGGTTATTCGTGAAGACGGACCCAGACTCATGAAAGTCCGTTTGCAACCAACGAATGCGCGAGATTCAAGCCGAGCCACTTCGGTTATATGTTGTCACTGCATGAATAATCCGGACTAAGTCCGATCGGCGGTGCGGTCCAGGGCGAAGCGGTAACCGCGGCCGCGCAGTGTTTCGATCGGCTGTAATTCATCGTGGGGATCCAGCTTGCGGCGGAGCCGGCCGATGAATACCTCGATGACGTTGCTGTCGCGCTCGAAATCCTGGTCGTAGAGCCGATCCGTCAGCTCGGCCTTCGAGACGACTTCGCCGGCTCGCAGCATCAGACACTCCAGAACCCGGTATTCGAAACCGGTCAACTCGACCTCGACACCGGCGACCTCTACCGCCTGACGGCTGGTGTCGAGCTCGATCGGGCCGCAGCGCAGGACCGCCTGCGCCCAGCCCGCCGCGCGTCGCAGCAGCGCGTTGACGCGGGCGAGCACTTCCTCGATGTGAAACGGCTTGACAACGTAGTCGTCGGCCCCGGCTTGCAACGCGGCGACTTTATCTTGCCAGCGATCGCGCGCTGTCAAGACGAGCACGGGAAACTCGCGGCCCGCATCGCGCAACCGGCTGATCAGGGTAATCCCCGGCATGTCGGGCAGCCCCAGATCGACGATCGCCAGATCGACGGGATACTCGGTGCCGAAGTAGAAACCCTCGCTGCCATTGCCGGCGGCATCGACGGCGAAGCCGGCTTTCTTGAGCTGCGCGGTCAACGACTCGCGCAGCAAGGTCTCGTCCTCGACCAGCAGCAGGCGCATTGACTAACGAATCAGGAGATGTTGCCGGTCTGGCCGTCAACCCGAACCGTGCGCACGCGGCCATCGTCGGTGAGCAGCTTGATGCGGTGAACGACGCGGCCGTTCCGTGAGCTCGTATCGGCGCTGATGACTTTGCCGCCATAACGTCCCAACACCATGGTCACAGCCTGATCGAGGGAAACGCGCTCGCCCCGGGCGACTGCAGCAAGCTCGGCCGGTAGGGCGACGGAGGGAGCGATCGGCGCTTCGGAAATCGCTCCGGCGGACGCGATCCAAAGCAGACTCAGCACTGCAACGCGGCAGATGCGGTGAAAAGGCGCCATAAGCGATGATTCTCAGCGTTCGCCGCCGGCTTTGCAATTGAAGAGATGGGGCCGGATCCGGCTTTTTACGGCAGCGAAGAGCGGGCTGCGAACCGGATCCGGCCCCGGCGGGCTCAAAAGAGTCGACTCAATAGTCGTCGACCGGCGTAACTGCAATACGAACACGGATCTGGTCGCCCGGATGTCGCTGCATGCGGCATGCGGGTCGTATATTCCTGGCCGTCATATTCGTAAGTGACGCGATAGCCATCGATGCGCTCTTCCTCGCGTGCATCGTAGGCCACGTGGCAGCGTTCGACAGGATAGCCCCGCGTCTGTCCGTACGTTCGATCATATCGACGATCCTGTCTGCGTTCCGCACGATCGCGGGCTATCGAGGAGCCGACAAGCGTGCCGACGAGAGTGGCTGCATCATTGCCGCCGCCGCTGCCGAACTGATGACCGACGAGGCCGCCGATCAATCCGCCCGCGATCGTCGCGCCGGCAGTGCCGCGCCGGGGCTGGTGATCATAGTCGTCGGCGTAGTATTCAATATCCTCATAACACCGGCGTTGCGGCGTCTGCACGCGGACGTAATGCACAACAGGCTCGACGTGAACGACGCGGGCGTAAGTGTAGTCGTCGCCGATGTAACGTGCGTCATAGGCATCGTCGTACGAACCCTGATAGGGGCTGTCATGCTCGGCGAACGCCGAAGCGAAAGCGCCCGATGCGAGTGCAGCCACGCTGACCAGGGCGAATTTCGTGCACTTCATACCACTACCCTCCTCTGCTTAAGAAAGAGGGTAAGCGGCTTGCGCTGAATGAAAGCTGAACCGCTGCTGCCAGGCGATGCAGGGATGCATCGTCATTTTCAGGAACACCAGGTTCTTGAAAATGCTCGCGATCCGAAAATCACGTTTTTCGGATCGCAGAGTTGAAAAAGCCATGGATAGCTTTTTCAACATCCTGCCAGCGTCATTTCTCGGCTTTCGCGGCATTCCAAAGCGCATCGAGCTCATCGAGAGGCATCTCGCGCATGCCGCGGCCGGCCGCTCTGACCCGTTGTTCAATGAAGGCGAAACGGCGCGCGAACTTTGCATTGCTGGCACGCAATGCGCTTTCGGGATCGACGTCGAGATGCCGGCTCAGATTCGCAATCGCAAACAATAAATCGCCGATTTCCGCTTCGATGTCCGCTCGCGCGCCGGCGCCGATCGCCTCGTCCAGCTCATCAAGCTCTTCGCCGAGCTTGCGGCGAACGCCTTGGAGGTCGGGCCAGTCGAAACCCGTCTCCGCAGCGCGTTCGCCGAGCTTCATGGCCCGCGCTATCGCCGGCAAGCCTTTGGGGATGCCATCGAGCACGCTCGCGGCTGTACGGGGGCGCGATTCTCGCTCACGCGCCTTGTGTTGCTCCCAAGCTGCCGACTGCTCGGCCGCCGATCCGATCTGCTCGCCGGCGAAGACGTGCGGATGCCGCCGCTGCATCTTCTCGCAGATCGCCGCGACGACATCGCGAAACGCGAATGCACCGGTCTCGCTCGCCATCTGGGCATGGAATACGACCTGAAACAACAGATCGCCGAGCTCGTCGCGCAGGTCGCTCAAATCTGCCCGCTCGATGGCGTCGGCGACCTCGAACGCTTCCTCGATCGTGTACGGCGCGATGCTGCGAAAGTCCTGCTGGAGATCCCAGGGGCAGCCCGCGGCCGGATCACGGAGCCTTCGCATGATCTCCAGTAGTTTCTCTATATCTACCATAACTATATGAAACACAAGCAAAGTCTGTTTGGAATAAATACAATGTTGCCCGTCACACTGCCGGAAATGCGCTGCGCACCTCGAATCGCGTGGTCCGGGGCAAGCTCAATCCGGCCCGGAGCGGCGTTCCATCACAATTACACGCCGGCTAAAGTCCACCAGCATCGCGGCTGTCGCACCCCATATGCGGCGCTCGCCGTACAAAATCTCGTCAACAGTCACGTCGATGCCGCGGACGCGATGAGTGAAACGAAAGTGACGGTTGGGATCCAGCAGATGGTCGAGGGGAGCATCGAACGCGGCGCTGACCTCGGCCGGATCCAGGCGCATCTCGAATGCCGAGCCGATCAACCCCACCACGGGCACGACTGCATAGCCGGTGACCGTGACATAAGTCCTGAGATATCCGATCGGCTTCACGAGCCCGGGCGGCAGCCCGATTTCCTCTTCCGCTTCGCGCAATGCCGCGTCGAGCGGGCCGGCATCGCCGGGATCGATACGGCCACCCGGGAATGCGATCTGGCCGGCATGGCGCGTGAGCCCGGCTGCGCGCTCGGTGAGGATCACATGCAGACCCTCCGCGCGCTCGAGCAACGGCACGAGAACCGCGGCAGGCACCAGGGTTTTCGGCCAGGCCCGGCGCAGCGGCGCCGGCACGTCGTTGCCCGGCTCATGTGTGCCGGCCAGACTGCGCTCGATCAATTGCGCAGAGAGGCGTGACGTATTGAGCCCGGCGCGTGCCCGGTTACCTGGTGTACGTTCGGTGTTGGCAAGTCGCTCTGATAGCGGCCTGACACCCGGTTTATGCGCCACCGCGTGTCAGGGCAACCGCATCCAGACGGCGCTTCAGCTCATCCTCATCCAGATCCGTCATCTCGGCCGCGACTTCGCGGATCGGCCGCTGCTCCGCGTAGGCCTTCTTCGCTATGGCGGCGCCCTTTTCATAACCGATCACCGGGTTCAGCGCCGTAACCAGGATCGGATTGCGGTCCAGTGCCGCCGCGAGCCGCTCGTGATTCACCGTGAAGCCCGCGATGGCGTTATCGGCCAGCGCGCGCGATGCAGAGCCGAGGATCTCGATGCTCTGCAACAGGTTGTAGGCGATGAGTGGCAGCATGACGTTGAGCTGAAAGTTACCGGACTGCCCGGCCAGGGTGATCGTGGCGTCGTTACCGATTACCTGCGCAGCCACCATCGTTACCGCCTCGGGCACGACCGGATTGACTTTGCCAGGCATGATGCTCGAGCCCGGTTGCAGCGCGGGGAGCGTTATTTCGCCCAGGCCGGCAAGCGGACCGCTGTTCATCCAGCGCAGGTCGTTGGCGATTTTCATCAGGCCGACGGCGAGTACCTTGAGTTGACCGGACAACTCGACGGCCGTGTCCTGCGTGCTCAGGCTCTCGAAGTAATCCGCCGACGGCTCGAATGCCACACCGGTGCGCTCCGCGAGCAGCGCCGCGAAAGTGCTGCCGAATTTCTGCGGCGCGTTGATGCCGGTGCCGACGGCCGTGCCGCCTTGCGCCAGTGCGCGCAGGCGCGGCAGACAGGATTCGATGCGTTCGATGCCGAGCCGCATCTGCCGCGCCCAGCCGCCGATCTCCTGATCGAGACGCACCGGCATGGCGTCCATGAGATGCGTGCGCCCTGTCTTGACGACGTCATCGAGCTCCGTTGCCTTGCGTTCCATGACGTCTGCCAGATGATGCAGCGCCGGCAGCAAGGTGTCGGTGACGGCGAGAGCGGCACTGACGTGAATCGCCGTCGGAATCACGTCGTTGCTGCTCTGGCTCATGTTCACGTCATCGTTCGGATGTATCCGTGCACCGAAACGATCGCTGGCGATGCGCGCAATCACCTCGTTCGCATTCATGTTCGTGCTGGTGCCGGAACCGGTCTGGAAAACATCGATGGGGAAATGCGCATCGCAGGCGCCTGCCGCGACTTCATCAGCAGCCGCCCGAATCGCATTGGCTTTGGTTTCCTCCAGCAGCCCGAGTTGCCGGTTCGCGCCAGCGGCCGATCCCTTGATCAGGCCCAGCGCACGAATGAAGGCACGCGGCAGGCGCAATCCGCTGATCGGGAAGTTCTCGACGGCGCGCTGTGTCTGCGCGCCCCACAGCGCGTCTGCCGGTACCGTCAGCTTGCCCATGCTGTCGCGTTCGACGCGCGTGCGGCCAGCGTCCTTCGCCATCTTCGCTCTCTGTTGTCGGTGGTGAGGTATGATGCGCATCCTATCACCGTTGCATGAGCCGCGGCATGTCGCTGGATCCCCTGACCGCCCTGTCACCGCTCGACGGCCGATACGCGAAACGGCTGCAGCCGCTCGGCGAAATCTTCAGCGAGCTCGGCCTGATCCGGCACCGTGTGCTCGTCGAAATTCGCTGGCTCGAGCATCTGGCGGCGGAACCCGGCATCGACGAGCTGGACAGCCTGTCCGCGCGAGATATCGCCGATGACTTCGGTCTCGAGGAAGGCCTCCGCGTCAAGCAGATCGAAGCCAGGACGAATCACGACGTCAAGGCCGTCGAGTACTTCATCAAGGAGCGCCTGGAAGCAAAAGGTGTGCCGCGGCTTCAGCGTGAGTTCGTGCACTTCGCCTGCACCTCGGAGGACATCAACAATCTCGCGTATGCGCTGATGCTGTCCCGCGCGCGGGAGCACGTGCTCGTCCCGGCGATGCGGGAACTCATTGCGGATATCGACGAGCATGCGGCTCGCTACGCCGACTTGCCTATGTTGTCGCGCACGCATGGCCAGCCGGCCACACCGACCACGCTCGGCAAGGAGTTGGCCAACCTGGCGGCGCGGCTCGAGCGACAGCTCGGGAAATTCCAGGCCGTAACCGCGCTCGGCAAGATGAACGGTGCAGTGGGGAACTTCAATGCCCACCTCGTCGCTTACCCGGAGCTCGACTGGCCGGACGTCGCAGCACGCTTCGTACGCTCGCTGGGGCTCGAGTGGAACGCCTATACGACCCAGATCGAGCCGCACGACTGGATCGCCGAGTATTGCGACGCGCTGGCGCGCTTCAACACAGTGCTGATCGATTTATGTCGCGATATCTGGGGCTATGTCGCCCTGGGATATTTCCGGCAGCGTGCGGTGTGCGAGGAAATCGGCTCTTCCACGATGCCGCACAAGGTCAACCCGATCGACTTCGAGAACGCCGAGGGCAATTCAGGGCTGGCGAACGCGCTGCTCGGGCATTTCTCCGCAAAACTGCCCATCTCGCGCTGGCAGCGCGACCTCACTGATTCCACCGTGCTGCGCTCGGCCGGCGTCGCCCTTGGTCATGCGCTGCTTGCGTTCCTCGCCTGCCGCAGGGGGTTCGCCCGGCTCGAGGCCGACGAGAGTCGTCTTCGTGAGGCTCTCGAAGCGACGTGGGAAGTGCTCGCCGAGCCGATACAGACGGTCATGCGCCGTTATGGCGTAGAGCAGCCGTATGAGAAGCTCAAGGCGCTCACGCGCGGCGAGCGAATCGAGCCGGGCGCGCTGCGGGATTTCGTCGCAGCCCTCGACATCCCCCAGACCGCAAAGGCACGCCTCCTCGAATTAACGCCCGCCACCTATATCGGCAATGCGGCACGGCAAGCCCGCCGCAAGACCTGATTTCGTCCTGAGGGACATGGTCGAGCTACCCACAGGCATCACCATCCGCGAAGCGAGCTGGCGCGAAGATCGCGCGGCGCTCATGCGGGTGCGCGAGGAAGTGTTCATTCGTGAACAGGATGTGCCGGCCGAGCTGGAATGGGATGCGGCGGATGAGAATTGCTTTCATGTGCTCGCGGAGTCAGCAAAGCGTGATGCAATCGGCACCGGCCGCCTCGAGGCCGACGGTAAGATTGGGCGCATCGCGATATTACATAAGCACCGCTCGACGGGCATCGGCACGGCCATTCTGGAGCGACTCATCATGGAGGCCCGGAGAAGGAACATGGCGCACGTTTACCTCTACGCACAACTTCGCGCGCTGCATTTTTACGAACGCCACGGATTTCTGGCGGACGGCCCCGCGTTTCTGGAAGCCGATATCCCCCACCGGCGGATGCATAGAGCTTTGCAAACGGAGCCATGAGCGAGTCTCGCAAGTCCAACGGCCGCCGTCGTATCCTGACGGGCGCACACGACGTGCGCGAGGCAGTCGTCGAAATAGCCGGTGCGGCGCGGCGTCAGCTTGCGATTTTTTCGCACGATCTCGAGCCCGGCATTTACGACCACGAGGATTTCATCGAGGCCGCGACGCGGCTGGTGCTGGCGACGCGTTTCGCGCGAGTTCGTGTGCTGGTCGCGGATCCGAGCCGTGCCGTCAAGGACGGCCATCAGTTCGTTGCGCTGGGCCGGCGGCTCAGCAGCTATATCGAATTTCGCAACGTGCGGCCGCAATATCGGGATCATCCGGAAGCATTCTGCGTCGCCGACGACCGCGGGGTCGTCTATCGCGCGCTGGCCTCGAGCTGGAACGGAATCGCTGCGGACAACGAGCCGCACGCGGCCGGCAAGTACCTTGATATCTTCAATCAAATCTGGCACGCCTGCGAGGTCGAGCGGGAGTTTCGCCGACTGCACGTCTGACAGGAAGAGCCTGTCTCATCATTCCACGCGGCCTGAGATAAGCTCTATACTCGCCCGATGGTCTGGAAACCCGACGTTACTGTCGCTGCGGTCATCGAACGCAAGAGCAAATTTCTCCTCGTCGAGGAGCACGTCTCCGGCCAGCTCGTCTTCAATCAGCCTGCCGGCCACCTCGAGGACGGCGAGACGCTGCGCGAGGCCGTCATTCGAGAGACCTGGGAGGAGACTGCCTGGCATTTCGTGCCCGAGGCGCTGATCGGCATTTACCTGTGGAAGAATCGCCCGCGGAACCGCTCGTTCCTGCGCATCGCGTACTGCGGCTCCTGCCGCGACCGTGACCCCGAGCAGCCGCTCGACGAGGGTATTCTGCGCAGCGTCTGGCTCACGCGGGCGGAGCTCGCGGCACACCGCAGCCGCCTGCGCAGCCCGATGGTTCTGCGCTGCGTCGACGATTACCTGGCCGGCGCGCGCTACCCCGAAGACTTGATCAATGATCTGGACATGGATGCGGTAGCGGCCCGCGCCGCAGTATTGTAGGCCGGACCACGGCGATATCCGCCGGCAAGTCCTCCATCGGATGCGGGATATGCCGGCCAGCGGACGCCTTCCCCTGTGCCCCTCCCCGGAGGGGAGAGCGATGAGGATTGGCCGGTATAATTCAGCCATGGCCAGCCACTCCAAAACCCGCGTGATCGTCGGCATGTCCGGCGGCGTCGATTCCTCGGTTGCGGCGTTGCTGTTGCTTGAGCAGGGCTATGACGTGCACGGCCTCTTCATGTGCAACTGGGAAGAAGATGAGGAAGGCTATTGCACGGCCGCGCAGGATTTCCAGGATGCACGCGCCGTCTGTGCCGAGCTCGCCATCCCGCTGCACCGCACCGACTTCTCGGCCGAATATCGCGAGCGCGTATTCCGCTACTTTCTCGACGAGTACGCGGCGGGCCGTACGCCGAATCCCGACGTGCTGTGCAATCGCGAGATCAAGTTCGGCGCTTTTCTCGCGTATGCGGGCCGGCTCGGCGGGGCGTTCATCGCAACCGGTCATTATGCCCGCCTGGACCGCGTCGAATCCCGGGTTCACCTGCTCAAGGGCCGCGATGCCGCCAAAGACCAGAGCTATTTCCTGCATGCCGTCGAACCCCGCGCGCTCGCCTGCACGGTTTTTCCGCTCGGAGATCTGCACAAGCGCGAGGTGCGGCACATGGCGCTCCGGCACGGATTCGCGAATCACGCGAAGGCCGACAGCACGGGCATCTGCTTCATCGGCGAGCGCCCGTTCCGGCAGTTTCTCGGCCGCTACCT
>JACDCP010000014.1:12651-14685 GCA_013817465.1 Gammaproteobacteria bacterium
CCGATGGGGAGGTCCTCGGCAGCCACGCAGGGCTCATGTTCTACACGCTCGGTCAGCGGCGCGGCATCGGCGTCGGGGGCGTGAGCAGCGCCGGCGAACCATGGTATGTAGCGCGCAAGGATCTGGAGCGCAACGCGCTCATTGTCGTGCAGGGTCACGACCATGCCCTGCTCCGGCAGCGAACGCTGATCGCCGCCGACTTGCGCTGGATCGCCGGCTGGCCGCCTGCGCGAGCGTTCCGCTGCCAGGCGAAGACGCGCTACCGCCAGGCCGATCAGCCTTGTGAGGTCGTGCTCCTCGACCATGGTGGCGTGCGTGTATCGTTCGACTGCGTACAGCGCGCGATCACGCCCGGGCAGTTCGTGGTGTTCTACAAGGGCGACGAGTGTCTCGGCGGTGGCGTCATCGAGCACGTGCCGGCGAAAGAATGCGCAATCTGCGAGCCGGCGGCGGCCGGGCATGCGCTTCGCGCTTAGCAGCGCTGTTAAAAAGAACTTCCAGTTCTCAAAAATGGCAGGTACTGGATGCGGATGTCGCCGGCAAGTACGAGTTCTCGCCAGACGGATTGCCGTGTCGCCTATAATGTCCGTTTCCGCGAGCTTATGCCCGCGCGCACACCCGGAGAGCTTCATGCAGGACACGTTCAACGCCCGATCGACCCTCAACGTCGGAGCGCGGGAATTCGAGATTTTCCGGATCGATGCAGTCGGCGCTACGAAGGCCGCGCGACTACCCTATTCGCTCAAGATTCTGCTCGAGAACCTGCTGCGCCACGAGGACGGCGTCAATGTGACCCGTGAAGATATTCTCGCCCTCGTTGACTGGAACCCTGCAGCGGAGCCGAGCCAGGAAATCGCGTTCACGCCGAGCCGCGTCATTCTGCAGGACTTCACCGGCGTACCTGCCGTGGTCGATCTCGCTGCCATGCGTGATGCGATCGTCGGTCTGGGCGGCGATGCGAGCGCTATCAATCCCCTTTCGCCGGCCGAGCTCGTCATCGACCATTCCGTGCAGGTCGACGAATTCGGCAATCTCCAGGCGCTCGCGGCCAATAACCGCATCGAGTTTCAGCGCAACAAGGAGCGCTATGCTTTCCTGCGCTGGGGCCAGAGCGCATTCGACAACTTCAAAGTGGTGCCGCCCAATACCGGCATAGTGCATCAGGTCAACCTCGAGTATCTGGCGCGCGTGGTCTTCGAGCGCGAAGTCGACGGCGTGCATCGCGCATACCCCGACACGCTGGTCGGCACCGACTCGCACACCACCATGATCAACGGGCTCGGCGTGCTCGGCTGGGGCGTCGGCGGCATCGAAGCCGAGGCGGCGATGCTCGGTCAGGCCGTCACCATGCTGATTCCGCAGGTCGTCGGTTTCCGCCTGACGGGCCGACTCGCCGAGGGCGCCACGGCGACCGATCTCGTGCTGACAGTCACTGAAATGCTGCGCAAGCGCGGCGTCGTCGGCAAGTTCGTCGAATTCTTTGGCGAAGGCCTGGGTGACCTGCCACTCGCCGACCGCGCGACGCTCGGCAACATGTCACCCGAGTTCGGCAGCACCTGCGCGATATTTCCGATCGACGAGGTGACGCTGCGTTATCTCGAGCTGTCCGGCCGCGAGCCCGGGCATATCGAGCTCGTCAAAGCTTACGCACAGGCGCAGGGCTTGTGGCGCGAAGCCGGTCAGCCCGACGCCGCGTACAGCGATGTGCTCGACCTGGACCTGGGCAAGGTCGAGCCCAGCCTGGCTGGGCCGAAGCGCCCGCAGGACCGCATCCCGTTGCGCCAGGCGAAACAGATCTTCCATCGGCATCTGCAACCCTTGTTCGAAGAGCGCGAGCCCCTGCCGCGTAACGAAAACCGTTTCGAGAACGAAGGCGGCGCCACGGCGGTCGGCAGCCCGAGCACCGGCCCGCGCGCCAGTGCCGACATCGACATCGGCGTCGAGCCCTTCCAGCTCAAGGACGGTGCGGTGCTCATCGCGGCCATAACGAGCTGTACGAACACTTCGAATCCCGTGGTCATGGTCGGCGCCGGC
>JACDCP010000014.1:14695-20808 GCA_013817465.1 Gammaproteobacteria bacterium
CATGCGAAAGGGCTGAAGTCCAAACCCTGGGTCAAGACGAGCCTTGCGCCGGGCTCGAAAGTGGTGACCGATTATCTCGAGAAATCCGGGCTGCTCGACGACTTGCAGGCGCTCGGCTTTCACACGGTCGGCTACGGCTGCACGACCTGCATCGGCAACTCGGGTCCCTTGCCGCAAAAGATCGCGGAAGCCGTGCGCAAGCACGAGCTGGTCGGCTGCGCAGTGTTGTCCGGCAACCGCAATTTCGAAGGGCGCATCCATCCGGACGTGCGCATGAACTTCCTCGCCTCGCCGCCGCTGGTCGTCGCTTATGCGCTCGCGGGGACGATGGATATCGATCTGTATGAGGATCCGCTGGGTGAAGATCGCAAAGGCCAGCCCGTGTACCTGAAAGACATCTGGCCGGGCCAGGCAGAGATACACGAGACCATCCTGGCCAATATTCACTCCGGCATGTTCAAGCAGAGTTATGCGAGCGTGTTCGCCGGGGATGCCAACTGGAACGGCCTCGATGTGCCGGAAGGCGAGATCTACCGCTGGCAGGATGACTCGACGTACGTGAAAAATCCGCCGTATTTCGAAGACATGACTCTCGAGACGCAACCGTTGAACGATATCGAAGGTGCGCGCGTGCTCGCTCTACTCGGTGATTCGGTGACCACGGATCACATTTCCCCGGCCGGCAGCATTGCGCTCGACAGCCCCGCTGCGGAGTATCTGCGGGAACACGGCGTGGAGCCGGAAGACTTCAATTCTTACGGTTCGCGGCGCGGCAATCACGAGGTCATGATGCGCGGCACGTTCGCCAACATCCGGCTGCGCAACCTGCTCGCGCCCGGCACCGAAGGCGGATGGACCACCCATCAGCCGGATGGTGAGCAGATGACGATTTACGACGCGGCGTTGCGCTACAAGAAGGAAGCTGTGCCGCTGCTCGTCATCGCCGGCGCCGAGTATGGCACAGGGTCCTCGCGCGACTGGGCCGCAAAGGGCACTCTACTGCTCGGCGTCAAGGCCGTGCTCGCGATCAGCTACGAGCGCATCCACCGCTCCAATCTGATTGGCATGGGCGTGCTCCCGCTCCAATTCCAGGACGGCGCGAGCGCGGACAAGCTCGGCCTCACCGGCAAAGAGACCTATGCGATCACTGGCCTCGACGGCGGGAAAGCGAAGCGCGTACAAGTGACCGCCACTTCCGCTCAGGGCGGCGAGCCGATCCACTTCGAAGCGCGCGTACGCATCGATACGCCGAGAGAGCGCGACTATTTCGTGAACGGAGGCATTTTGCACTACGTTTTGCGGCAGCTTGCGACGAAGCAGGCAGCCTGAGCCGATGGCCGGGACGCTGGCGGGCAAGACGCTGTTCATCAGCGGTGGCAGCCGCGGCATCGGCCATGCCATCGCGGTACGAGCCGCGCGTGACGGCGCTAACGTAGCGGTGGCGGCCAAAACAGCCAGCCCGCATCCGAAGCTGCCGGGCACCATCCATACCGCAGCGGAGGACATCGAGGCCGCCGGCGGCAAAGCCCTGCCGCTCGAGGTCGACATCCGCGACGAGCGCCGGGTAGTCGGAGCGGTCGAGGAAACCGCCAGTACGTTCGGCGGCGTCGATATCCTCGTCAACAACGCCAGCGCTATCTACCTGACCGGCACGCTGGATACGCCCATGCGCCGCTTCGATCTCATGTTCGGTGTCAATGTGCGCGGCACGTTCGTCTGCTCCCAGGCGGCGATTCCCTGGCTCCGGCGATCCGCCAATCCGCACATCCTGAATCTGTCGCCGCCGCTCGCTCTGCATCCACGCTGGTTCAGGGACCATACGGCCTACACCATGGCGAAGTACGGCATGAGTATGTGCGTGCTCGGTATGGCTGCCGAATTTGCCGGCGACCGCATCGCAGTAAACGCCCTCTGGCCACGCACCGTCATTGCGACCGCCGCGCTGGCGATGCTGGGCGCCGCCGTGCGTCCGGAAAACTGCCGTAGGCCGGAGATCGTTGCTGATGCGGCACACGCGATCCTCACCCGCGACAGCCGCGAGCTGACCGGACAGTTCCTGATCGACGAGGACGTGCTGCGCGAAGCCGGCGTCACCGACTTCGAGCAATACGCGGTGGCGCCCGGTCAGCCGCTGCTGCCCGACCTGTTCCTGTAATGGGGACATTCCTGATTTCACGTCCCACTCTGTTCTCACGAGCGGAATACGCCGTGCGAAATCAGGAATGTCCCCATTACGATCGGGATCCCTCGTACGAAATCAGGAATGTCCCCATTTCCGCTTGCGTTGTGAAATCAGGAATGTCCCCATCACAGCACGGTCGCCCAGGGCGGCACGTCGCGCCAGGCATCGGCGAGACGCCGGTCGAGGGCGCGCGCGTCTGGTTGATGGCGCTCGACGAGCGCCCAGTAGCGCGCCGAATGATCCAGATGACGCGTATGGCAGAGCTCGTGCATGAGCAGGTAACGGACCAGCTCGGGGGCCAGAAACAGCAGGCAGCAATTGAGGCTGATGGTGCCGCTGGCCGAGCAGCTACCCCAGCGCGTGCGCTGATTGCGGATCTGCACTCGCTTGTACTTGAGACCAGCATGCGCGGCAAGCTGTGCGAGCTGCGGGGCCAGGTACGCGCGGGCTTGTGCCGCGAGCCAGCGGCGTAAGGCCAGGCGACCGGCTTCCTGCTCCGCGTCCGCGCCGCGCACCTCGAGATGGCCGGGCGATTCCACGACCTGCGTGCGATCGCCTCCGCGCGAGCTGTAACTCACCGTCCAGCGCCGGTTCAGCGCAACTAGCTCGATGCGGGCGGGCGCCTGGAGGTCGGGACGCGGATAGCGGCCCTGCAGCTCGCGCGCCGTGCGGTCGATCCATTCCCTGTTCCCGCTGATGAAGCGCTGCACCGTGTGCGGCCGCGTGCGTCGCGGCACGACGACTTCAACGCGTCCGTAGGGGAATACCCGTATCGACATGCGCTTGGCGCGCGTGCTTACGCGCACGCGCAGCTCCGGGGCAACGCCGGCAGATGAGAACAGTTGCAACTGGGCGCCGCGCGGCACTGCATCCGCACGCGCCGGGCGCGCTTTGGCAGACCGATGAGAAACCCTGTTCTTCATCAGACTGCCCAAGCGACACAGGGACGTGTCGCCATTTTCACGAGCAGAGAGCTCGCGAAAATGCTCGCGATCCGAAAATCGCAATTTTCGGATCGCAGGATTGAAAAAGCCATGGACGGCTTTTTCAACCTGCTATAAGAGCGGGCGCTCCCTGTGGGCGCCGACCGTTTCATGGGCGTGGACTGTCGCTCCAGGTAATCGAAACCGGCAACGCGGGCCGCCGGATTATCTGCCCCGGCGGTGAACGCCTGGGCACTCCATTTTGACCGGATGGTACATTATTCCGATCCTGTTTCGCGAGGCTTTCAAGGTGCCATGGAACCTATTTTGAGGGTTGACAAACTCGTCAAACGCTATCCCGGCACCGAAGCCGTGCGGGGCGTCAGTTTCAGCGTCGGCGAGGGCACCTGTTTCGGCCTGCTGGGCCCGAACGGCGCCGGCAAGACGACCACCGTCGAGATCATGGAAGGGATCCTGCCTGCGACCTCAGGGGAAGTCCGCTACCGCGGCCGGCCGATCGGCGCCGCCTTTCGCGAGGACGCCGGCATCCAGTTCCAGACCACCGCGCTGCAGGACTTCCTGACTGTGCGCGAGACGCTCGAGCTGTTCGGACGACTTTATTCGGCTCGCGCAAATCTCGACGAGCTGATCACCGTCTGTTCGCTCGAGCCGATACTGACTCGCGACGTGCGCAAGATCTCCGGAGGCCAGCGCCAGCGTCTGCTGCTCGCCGTGGCCCTCGTGAACGATCCGGCCATCCTTTTTCTGGATGAGCCGACGACGGGGCTCGATCCGCAGGCGCGGCGCAACTTCTGGGATCTCGTGCGCGCCATCAAGGCACGCAACAAGACGGTCATCCTGACCACGCACTACATGGAAGAGGCTTATCACCTGTGCGACGAAATCGCCATCATGGATCACGGCCGGATCATTGCGCAGGGGCCGCCCGAAAAGCTTCTCGAGGAGCATTTTCGTGACACGGTGCTCGAGCTGCCGCGCGAGGATTTCACCGCCGACCCGGGTGCGCTTCCCTGGCAGGTGCTGGTCTCCGGCGACAGCGTGGAGATGTCGGTGCCGGACGTGGACCTGGCGATCCGCGCGCTCGCCGGGCATGGCGTATCGCTCGGACGCCTGCGCATCCGGCCGCGCAACCTGGAGGATCTGTTCCTCGAGCTGACCGGCCGGGAGCTGCGCGCATGATAAGGCGCATGCTTGCCGTGCTGCACGCGCGCAACCTGGAGTTCGTTCGCGACCGCTCTTCGCTCGGCTGGAACATCCTGCTGCCAGTATTGCTGGTATTCGGTCTCGCCTTCGTTTTTTCCGGCGACGAGAAACCCCTCTACCAGGTCGGCGTGCTGAGCGGCGGGAACCCGCTGAAAGCGGAGACGCATCCTTTTCTGGACACGAAATACATCGGCTTCTTCGCTGCCGGCAGCGAGGAGGAGGCGGTCTGGGAGCTCGAGCACCACCGCATGGACATGCTGCTCGATCTGCGTCAGCCGGCGCGCTACTGGATCAACGAGGATTCGCCGCAAGGCTATATTCTGGAAAAGCTCCTGCTGCAGTCCGATCCGGCCGGCTTCGCCAGGGCCACGGTCACCGGGCCGCGCATCCGTTACGTCGACTGGCTGCTGCCCGGCATCCTGGGCATGAACATGATGTTCAGCTGCCTGTTCGGCGTTGGCTACGTCGTCGTGCGCTACCGCAAAAGCGGCTTTCTCAAGCGGCTGCGCGGGACGCCCTTGCGCGCCCTCGAATTCATCATCGCGCAGGTGCTCTCACGCATCATGCTGATCATGGTGATCACGAGCTTCGTGTTCTTCGGCACCACGACCCTGTTGCAGACGCCGATGGCGGGCAGCTACCTCGACTTGTTCTTCGTCGCCACCCTGGGTGCCGTGTCGCTGATCGCGCTCGGTCTCGTGGTCGCTGCGCGCGTCGACAGCGAAGAGCTGGCGGGCGGCATCCTCAACATGATCAGCTGGCCGATGATGCTGATCTCCGGTGTCTGGTTCTCCATGGAAGCTGCGCACCCGCTCATGCAAAAGGCCGCCGAGGCCTTGCCGCTCACCCAGATCCTCGACGCCGCGCGGGCCATCATGCTGGATGGCGCGACGCTGGCTGATGTGCGCGCCGAGCTCGTGGTGCTCGTGGGCATGAGTGTCGTCTTTCTCACGCTCGGCGCGGCGCTATTCAAGTGGCGTCTGGACTGACGAGACCAGCTCGCGCGCCCAGGCGTACTCGGGCGCGATGAGCAGCGCCTGCTCGAGCTCGTTGCGCGCGCGCATGATGTCGTCGTTCGCCAGGTAAAGTGTGCCGAGATAAGCATGCGCTTCGGCTCGGCCCCAGTCGGGCCATCCGTTGCGCGGCGGCTCTTCCTGCTCGAACAGGTAAAGCGCCCGCTCGAGGCCGGCCACCGCGACCTGGGGATCGCCGTCGGGCGGTCGATGATAGCGATCGATGGCGGCCAGCAGCTCGACGCGCGGATTTTTCGGGCCGAGCTCGCGGGCCTTGCGCAGGTGACTTGCCGCGCTCCGCGAAGACAGGACGGCCTTGAGCGGCGACAGATCGCCCTGCAGGCCCTGACAGACGGCAATCAGGGCGTGTGCCTCGGCTAACATGGCATCGCGCTCCAATGCCTCTACAGCGTGCTCGATACAGCCGTCGAGATGGCCCGACGCCGCTTCCTCTTCTTCCTGCAGAGCGAGCTGCGCCAGCCGGAATTCGACGTAGGCAAACTGGAAATGCACAAGCGGCGCAGCATCGTCATCGTCGACCAGCCCTGCCAGATCTTCCCGCGTCGCGCGCAGGGCGGTGCTATCGCGAGTGTAGACTGCGTATTGAACACGCGCGAACACGTCCGCCAGCGTCTCGAGCTTCCCGGCGGCGATCGCGGGCATCGCAGTCGCCAGAAGAACGACGCCAAGCCAGAGTGGTATGCGGTCCATCCGCTGTCGGCGCACGGTCGCGAGGGTCTCCTCATCCAGTGCCATTGCCGCGGATTGTAC
>JACDCP010000191.1 GCA_013817465.1 Gammaproteobacteria bacterium
CGTGTAGATCTTGCTGAGTCGGTATCCCATGGTGCGCGCGCCAGTTTGCCACAGAACGTCCGCGGTGGGTCCAATCCGCTGCAAGTGCGGTAGGGCGGGTTCTAACCCGCCAGGAGACGAGAAGATTCACATTTACCAGTGGTCGGCGGAATGAATTCCGCATCTACAGGTCGACCTCCAGAATTATGTAAACGCCGCGGCTCGCGCTATTGAAACCGCTCACGGTCTCATAATCGGCATCGAGCAGATTCTCGACCTTCGCGCGCAGGCCCCACTGCTCGCCGAGCGCAAAACGTCCGGTCAGATTGGCGAGCACGTAGCCGCCAAGCTCGACCGACATCGGCAGGCCGAAATCCTCACGGTCGCCCGTCGCGAGCATGTCGAGCCCCAGCTCATGAGACCCGAATGCGCGCCCGACGCTGAAGGTCAGGCTGCGCCGTGCGCGCCGGATGAGGCGCGTGTCCTCGGTCAGATTCTGCGCGTCCTGGACCGTCGCCGCGACGCGCAGCCGCCACGGGTCGCCGCGCAGCTCGTAGCCGGCCTCGACGCCGCGAATGCGCGCCTGTTCGATGTTGCGGTTCTCGCCGATGAACGGATCGGCGCTCAGCGTGACGAACTCGATCAGATCGTCGATTTCGTTATGAAAGAGATTCAGTGTCAGCCGTTGGTGCGCATCCAGTGAGTGGCGCAGACCAACCTCGAAGTTCCGCGACCGCTCCGGCTCGAGATCGGGATTGCCGCCGAAGCCGAAGCGGTCGACGCTGTCCGGCGCGCGAAAACCGGTGCCGGTACCGAACGTGAGCCGGGTGTCGGCGTCCAGCTCCAGGCCATATTCGGCATTCCAGGTGGTTTCCGCACCGAATGTTTCATGATCGGTGTAGCGTGCAGCCAAAACGACGCCGTGACGCCCGACCTCGATATGGTCTTCGATGAAGAGCGCCCTGACGTCGGTTGCCACGTGGCCTTCGCCGGCCCGTTCTTCCAGCGGCGTGCCGAAGAAAACCGCCGCAGTCTCCTCGCGCGACACATACAGGCCCGCAACGATGAGTTGGACGTCACCGAGCGTCAGGTCATTCTGCCAGTCGAGCGTGTCGCGGCGCGTCGTGACGAAGTCCATGCTCTGGTTCTGCTCGATATCATCGACGGCCCGGCTCAGATTGAGGCGCGGCGACCAGATTTCGGTTGCCTGGCCGGCGAGCTCGATGGCGGTCGCCCGATTGGCGTAGTCCTGGTCTACCGGCGCGCCCAGGAAGTCCGAATACTCGTTCGTGCCTTCCGCCTGCCAGTGGCGCAGGCTCGCCGCGAAGCGCCCGACTGAAACGCCGGCATCGAGATTGAGCGATAGATGGTCATAGCCGCGATCGACATCGTTGGCGCGCAAGGTCGGATAACCGTCGGTCGTCAGCCACGCGGCGGACAGATCGAGCGACGCGTTATCGACGTTCATGCCGGTGGTGAAGCTCGCCTCCCGCGTATCGTAGCGCCCGCCGCCGGCATTGCCCGTCAAGGCACGTCCGGCCGGGGCTTCACGGGTGATAATGTTGACGACGCCGCCGATGGCCTCCGAGCCGTACAGCGAGGAGCGCGGTCCCTTGACAATCTCGATGCGCTCGACGATGTCGGGCGAAATGTTCTGCAAGGCGGCGCCGCCCAGAGTGCCCGGGTTGATTTCCACTCCGTCCATCAGCACCAGCGTGTGATTGCTGTCCGCGCCGCGGATGAATAAGGAGGTCGCCTGGCCAGGGCCGCCGCTGCGCGCGACGTCGAGGCCGGCGTGAAAACGCAGCAGCTCGGCGATGTCCAGCGCGAGGCTGCGCTCGATCTCCTCGCGGCCGATGACGATGACCGGCGCGAGGCTGCGATCGCGCGCGATCTCGGTGCGCGTCGCGGTGACGACGATTTCATCGAAAGGGGCTTCGGGACGAGAAGTCGAATCGGCAAAGCAGGGGATCGAAAAAGTCAGGCCGAGCACGACGCCGGCCGGAATGCTGCGCATGGTCCTTCTCCCGCCGCGTGCACGCCCGCACGCGCTTGTCGGTTTCTACGACCGGCAGACACGCCAGCGCGGAGCGCTGGCAATAACGCGGGCGGGAACGAGGAACGGGCTCGTCTGTTCTGGCCGCGGCTCCACCCACCGTATGCCGGTACCCGGGCAGCAGGCCGGTCTCCGGGCTGACGAGTGGGGATCGGCTCGAGGCCATGACCCCGACCGCATCGCCTTCCCGCGCCTTTCGAAATGAGGGGCAGTGGCTCCGCGTCCGGGCGGACGCGATGATGCGGTCTTTACTCGATCACCGTTGCGGGGGCAGCGCCGGAATGACTGCCTGAGGCAGTCGACACCGGCTTCCCGTTAACCCGGGACGTCGTCCCGGGCACACCTGATGCGAAAAAGACTTTAGGCGCGCCGCCGCTGCGCTGTCAAGGGACAACCCGGCGTAGAGCGATCACGATTGCTCCGATTCTCTCCTCGTCGGGGAGACGGGAGCGGGAGCAGCGCGACCGGGTTCAACATTGTGGGCACGCCGCGCTCTGGGGAAATTTGGCCAGAATATCGAATCGCTCTTAAGCCGGCCGGCGACATAGCGCAACCATGCCATATGCATGGCGGATGACAGGACGCCGAAGTGATAGAGTCCGGCATCCGCAGTCACTTTCAGGAGATTGCTGGCGAGGGTTTGCGGACACATGAAACCAATAGGCAAGTACTGTCGCCGCTCCGACGTTACTTCGGGGATCACCAGATAATTGGCGTTCGGGAAATTCTCGACATGAAATCGAGTCGGAGTTTGAGCTAGCTTTTGCGTTGGCTTACTCTTGCTGCTGAGCCGATATCCTTCCAATCGCGAGCGAATGCCAGCGCGCGGTCGCGTATTTCGTTCGGCGACAGCGGCACCTCAGTCGCCCCGCTTACGTGAAACGATCATGCTTTCGCCCAGTTTTCCACGTTGAGCTCGGAAACGCGGGCAAAGTGGCGTTCATTATTCGTCACGAGGATCAATGACAGACTGAGCGCGTGGGCGGCGATCAGAGTGTCGAAACTACCGATGGAGCGACCCGCCTTCTCGAGGTGATGCCGCACTCTGCCGTATGCGGCTGCGGCAGCGGAATCGAAGTCCATGCTCGGGATCAACTCGGTCAGCGCATCGAGCGCCGACCGGTTGCGTTGCGGAGCACCGCTTTTTTCGACCCCGAATTCGAGTTCGGCCAGCGTGATAGCGGATATAACCGCATCGCCGGGTTTGTGACGTTGAAAACGGGCCAGAACTCCGGGCGGCTTGCGTTTGATCAAATAGATGCACGTGTCTGTGTCGAGCATGTATTGCATCAGAGACCCTCGCGCTCCTGAGTTTCGGGCTCTGCGCGCTCAGACATGAAATCCTCTGTGAATTCATCGAGCACAGCGGCGAGCCGGCCGAAATCGTCAGGCAGCGGCTCAACGATCAGCGCGTGTCCTGACCGGCGAATATTTACCCGGCGTGTGGCTAGCCGAAACTCCTTGGGCAAGCGAATGGCTTGGCTATTCCCGCTGGCAAAAACACGTGTCGTGATGACCATCTTGCAAGCTCCCGTGAGAGTTTCGAACGACATTAGTATATACGAATTGTATATCCCATCAAATCGTCGCTTCGTGTCTGCTAACGTGCGGGCGTGGACAATTCTCAATACCTAGTGGTCGCCCTCGACGCCGCGCATGCCGCGGCTGACATCATTCGTCACTATTATCGGCGCGACCCGGCCGTGCGGCAAAAACCCGACGCGACACCCGTTACCGAGGCGGATGTCGCTGCGGAGAAAGTGATACGTGAAACCATCCTGGCCGCCTTTCCTGACCACGGCTTCTATGGCGAGGAAACCGGCCGCGAGCGTGAAGACGCCGAATTTCTCTGGCTCGTGGACCCGATCGATGGCACCCGAAGCTTCGTGCGCGGCTATCCGTTCTTTTCCACGCAGATCGCCTTGATGCGCGCCGGGCGCATCGAGCTCGGCGTGTCGAGCGCACCGTTGTTCGATGAGGTCGCGTGGGCGGAGCGTGGCGCCGGCGCATGGCTCAATGGCGAGCGTTGCGCCGTCAGCAGCGTCGGCGCGCTGGAACTTAGCACCCTGTCGGCCGGCAACCTCAGGACGCTGGCCATGAGCGATGCCTGGTCTCAGTATGGCAGGCTCGTGGCGCGCGTCGAGCGCATCCGTGGCTACGGCGACTTCTATCACTACCACTTGCTGGCCACTGGCCGGATCGACATCGTTATCGAGTCCGACGTCCACGTCCTGGATATCGCGGCCCTCAGCCTCATCGTCGAGGAAGCCGGCGGCAGCTTCACGAATCTCGCGGGTCGCCCGCTCGACATGCATACGCGTAGTGCGCTCGCATCGAACGGCCGCCTGCACGCGAACGTGCTCGCGGCGATGAACTACAGTGACCCGTAGGGTTGAATTCAATCGTCCCCTTCTATCTGACATCGGTGAAAAGGCCGATTCGCGGTCAATGAATGTCCTGCAGGCAACCGCGCAACAGACGTTGGCGCGTCAATCTGCCTCATTGGCGCGGTTGGCCGATTGAAATCGGCCTACGTGGACGCCAGGAAGATTCGCCGCCCGCCGGCCTCGATCTGCTCCATGGGCAGGCGATAAAGCCGCGACAGATTCGCCGCCGAGAGCACGGCTCCGGCCGGCCCGAACAGCCAGTCGCCGTCGCCGAACAAGAGCAGGACGAGGTCCGCGAATCGCGCCGCCAGGTTGACGTCATGCAGGCTCGCGAGCACAGCCTTGCCGGCGCGCGCTTCGGCGGCAAACAGCCGCAGCACGTCGAGTTGATGGTGCGGGTCGAGGTGATTCAGGGGCTCATCGAGCAGATAGATGGCCGGATCTTGTGCCAGCACGGCCGCAAGCGCGAGCCGCCGGCGCTCGCCGCCGGAGAGCGTCGCCACGGAACGCTGCCCGAGACCGGCGAGGTCGACGCGTTCGAGCGCAGCGCGGGCGACGCGCACGTCCTCCGCCGATTCCCAGCGCCAGAAGTCGACGTGCGGATGACGGCCGATCAGTGCGGACTCCAGCACCGTGGAAGGAAAAAAATTCTCGTCGTGCTGTGCCAGTAATCCGAGCTGCCGCGCCCGCCTGCGTCGTGGCTGCTCGTCGAGCCAGGCATCGAACAGACGCACCCGGCCCCGCGAGGGCTCGCGCAGGCCGGCGAGCGTGTGCAGGGTCAGGGTCTTGCCCGAGCCGTTCTCGCCGAGCAGGCAGACAAAGCTGCCCGGCTCAATGGCGAGCTCGAGATCGCTGACCAGCACGCGGCCGGGCACGGCCACGCAGAGGCCCCGGCAGGCCAGCGCTGGTACGGTTCCGGCTGGCGCTTCCCCGAACTTGGACTTATGCTCGATCAACGGTAAGGAACCTCTGATTCGGTCAAAGGCTCAACAACAATAACGCAAAGGCTGGAGGCTTGAACTGCCCATGCCGACCATGCAACTCCGCGACATTGATGCCTATTATGAAGTTCATGGAAGCGGCGAGGCGCTGGTCCTGCTGCACGGCCTCGGCTCGAGCTGTCGCGACTGGGAAAGCCAGACGCCGGCCCTCAGCCGGAAGTTCTGTACGATTGCGCCCGACCTGCGCGGCTTCGGACGCACCGGCAAGCCGCCGGGCCCGTATTCGATGCAGCGCTTCGCCGACGATCTGGTGACGCTCCTCGACCTTCTCCACATCGAGAAGGCGCACCTCGCCGGATACTCGATGGGCGGCGCCGTCGCACTTCAGTTTGCCAACGACTACGCCGCCCGCGTGAAGAGCCTCATCCTCATCAACAGCCCGGCGTGTTGCGTGCCGAGTGACTGGCGCGCGACCCTGGAGCTTTATTTGCGACTCGGCGCGGCTCGCTGCCTCGGCGTGCGCACGGCCGGACGACTGGTCGCGCGGCGGCGGTTTCCCGGAGCGGACCAGGCGGAGTTGCGGGCCTCGTTTGCCGAGCGCTACGCAGAAAACGACAAGCAGGCCTACCTTGCGGCGCTCAACGCCCTGGTCGACTGGTCCATGGACCGCTGGATGCATGCGATTGATGTGCCGACGCTCGTCATCGCGCGCAGTGGCGGCGCCGGGCCGCCCGAGCGACGGGCGGCGCTCGCCGCCGGCATGCCGAATGCCGTATTGCAGCTCGTACCGGAGGCCTGCCAGGGACCGCCGTACGATCGATCGGGCACGTTCAATTCGCTGATGCTCGATTTCTACGCAGCGTGCACTGAGGGGGGAATGCGGCGATGGGCCTCATAAAAAAGAAAGCCCCGCCGGGTAAGGGCGGGGCATCTTGTTTTTGTTTTTTCGAGTTGGCTACTGGCTCAGGACTTTAGCGACG
>JACDCP010000192.1 GCA_013817465.1 Gammaproteobacteria bacterium
GGTGTCTTTCAGTTCACCTATCCGGGCTTGATCCGTGCTGCAAGGCGGCACGATGAGGCCGCGTTTCGCAATCGCATGAGAAGCATGGCCTGGCAGGCGCTGGCGGTGACGGCCGGAATGATGATTGCCATTCTCGCGCTCATCCAGCCGTTGTTGCACTGGATAGACAGGCCGATTTACGAAGAGCACATCGTGCTACTCTATTGGGCTTTGGGCGTCATGGCCTTGTATGCGGCAGCCACGGTGTTCCACTATGGCATCTACGCTCATTACAAGGATCGCCAGATCATCCTTAGTCACGTGGCGGCGTTGATCGTCTTTATGCTGGCTGTCGTGGCACTGAGGCCGCTGTTCGGCGTCGTGTCGGTACCGGTATCGATATGCCTGGCATATCTGTTGATTCTGATCTGGAAAGCGCTGACATTTTATCGGATACACTTCGGTGCACCTGACGTAACGCCCGGCAGCTCATGAAGATTGTTAATCGACGTATGGATAGCCAGCGATGTTCGATGACAGATCCATTTTGATCACCGGCGGCACCGGATCGTTCGGGCGTAAGTATGTGCAGGTTCTGCTGGAGCGGTATAAACCGCGTCGACTGATCGTCTTCTCTCGGGACGAGTTGAAGCAATATGAGATGGCCCAGGAGTTCAATGCACCCTGCATGCGTTATTTCATCGGGGACGTGCGCGACCGCAAACGGCTGGTCCAGGCGTTGGAGGACGTAGATCTGGTCATACATGCAGCGGCGATGAAGCAAGTGCCCGCCGCGGAATACAACCCGATGGAGTGCATCAAGACGAATATTCACGGGGCTGAAAACGTCATTCACGCCGCCCTGGTCAACGAAGTGAGCAGGGTGATCGCGCTGTCGACCGACAAGGCAGCCAACCCGATCAATCTGTATGGCGCGACAAAACTCGCCTCGGACAAGTTGTTCGTCGCAGCCAACAACATCGCAGGCAAGCGACAGACACGGTTTGCCGTCGTACGGTACGGCAACGTGGTGGGGTCCCGCGGCTCCGTTGTGCCGTTTTTCCGCAAATTGATCGACAAGGGATCGGATCATCTCCCTATCACGGACCAGCGGATGACACGCTTCTGGATCACGTTGCAGCAGGGTGTCGAGTTTGTGCTGAAGAATCTGCAGCGGATGCGCGGAGGCGAAATCTTCGTGCCCAAGATTCCCTCGATCAAAATCGTCGATCTGGCGACCGCAATGGCACCGGGCCTGCGGCAGACGATCATCGGCATCCGGCCGGGTGAGAAAGTGCATGAGATCATGTGCCCATCCGATGATTCGCATCTGACTCTCGAATTCAGCGATCACTACGTGATCCGGCCGACCATCACGTTCGCGGGTCGAAAGAACGACTTTTCGGTGAACCATGTGGCTGAGAGAGGTACGCCCGTCGCGGAGGGTTTTGAATATAATTCCGGCAGCAACTCCCATTTCCTCACCGTAGAGGAAATCATCGACTTCAATCATCTGGCCGGCATCGAATGATCCCCTACGGCCGGCAGGACATTTCGGAAGCGGATATTCAAGCCGTCGTCGATGTGCTGAGCTGCGATTTTCTGACCCAGGGGCCTGAGGTCCCTGGCTTCGAGCAGGCCGTTGCGCGGTACTGCGACGCGCGTCACGCGATCGCTGTCAACAGCGCGACCAGCGCCCTTCACCTGGCCTGTCTCGCACTGCAAGTTGGCCCAAGGGATTGCGTGTGGACCAGCCCGATCACGTTCGTGGCGACGGCCAACTGCGCTTTGCATTGCGGCGCAGCGGTCGATTTCGTGGATATCGATCCGGGAACCTGCAATTTGAGCGTGCAACGCCTGGCGGAGAAGCTCGAAGTCGCCAAGCGGTACAACCGTCTCCCCAAGGTGGTGATTCCGGTGCATTTCGGCGGTCAGGCTTGTGATATGGCCGCCATCCACGATCTCGGGAATCGTTTCGGATTCAGAATCATCGAGGATGCATCGCACGCGATTGGTGGCCGCTACCGGGGGGAACCCGTCGGAAACGGCCGCTACAGCGATATCACCGTGTTCAGCTTCCACCCCGTAAAGTTGATTACGACTGCGGAAGGTGGAATGGCGCTCACGAATGACCATCGCCTTGCGAGGCGCATGAGGCTCCTTCGCAGCCACGGGACCACGCGGGACGCGGCTGACATGACCCGTCCTCCGGACGGTCCGTGGTATTACCAGCAGATCGACGTCGGTTTCAACTATCGCATGACCGACCTGCAGGCTGCGCTGGGCTCGAGCCAATTGAAGCGTCTCGACGAATTTGTCGCCAGACGTCACGACATCGCCGAGCGGTACGATGAATGTGTCGCAAATTTGCCGGTCGCCACGCTGTCGCAATGCCCCGACAGCCATTCAGCGAGGCATTTGTACGTAATCAGGCTGAAGCTGAGCGAAATCGAAAGTACGCATCGCAATATTTACGATGCGATGCGGACCGCCGGCGTCGGTGTGAATGTTCACTATATTCCACTTCACCTGCAGCCTTATTATACGCAGCTTGGCTTTGTAGCTGGTCAGTATCCGGAAGCGGAACGTTACTATTCCGAGGCGCTCACGTTGCCGATATATGCAGCACTGACTGTAAGTGAGCAAACGTACGTCTGCAGCGCGCTGTCGGAATGCCTCGGGCGCGGGCGCAAGCACGCGTGAACGAAAAGGGACTGGGATTCTGTTATGTCAGAAAAATACCGGACCGACCAGGAATCGTTCTGGGCGGGAAATTTTGGTGACGCTTACGTCGAGCGTAACAATGATCCGCGTAGAGTCGCACGAAGGACCGCGCTGTTCGCGAAGATACTCAGCCGGACACGCGGTGTCTCCCGCATTCTGGAGCTGGGTGCCAACATAGGCCAGAATCTTCTGGCCATACGCAACCTCATTCCCGACGCGGAGTTCGGCGCGGTGGAAATCAATGAAAAGGCGATAGACAGCCTCCGGAGTATCCCGAATACAAGGATTTTTCCGGAGTCTATTCTGGATTTCGATGTAAATGGAGCCGGTGAGTATGATTTGACCTTGGCGTCGGGTGTATTGATTCACGTCGATCCGAAACATCTGCCCGACGTCTACGCGCGGCTCTTCGAATGCTCTTCAAGCTATATAGCGTTGATGGAGTACTATAATCCGACGCCGGTAGAAGTGGTTTACCGCGGGCATGAGAAACGTCTGTTCAAACGGGATTTTGCCGGGGAGATGCTCAGCCGGTATCCGGACCTGGAATTGGTCGATTACGGCTTTCAATACCATGGTGATTACAATTTTCCCGCTGATGACGGCACATGGTTCCTGATGAGGAAGAACAGCACCTGACGACAATAGGCGCGGGTCAGCAGGCGTGCATCTGGAGTGGGAATGGTTCGGCAGTTTCTGCGAAAGAAGGCAAAGATCGCGCGAGGACTATGGAATACCTACTTTGTGAAGCGGGGCGAAATTCGCGATGGCCGTGAACGCTGGGATGAGTTGCACTATGTCCATGGCGTCAGCGACAGGCAGACCCTCGCGGCTGATAAACACCTGATCGCGGCGAAATATCACTACAATTCCGTCGAGCTGAAGATCCTCCGGCATTTGCGCGAGTATGGCATCGAAACGCAAGGATCGGTGGTGCTGGACATCGGCTCCGGCGCCGGCCACTGGATCGATTTCTACAAGTCGCTGGGGTCGGCGAGCACGATCGGCGTAGACGTATCCCGGCTGTCGACAGAGTATCTCCGAAACAAGTACAAAGACCATTCCGATGTCACCATTCTCCACGGTAAGGCTTCGGAAATACTGGCCGGGCTGGATGCGAAGTTCAATATCGTGAGCGCCATCGGGGTCATGTTCCATATAGTCGACGACGTGGAATGGATCGCCACCATAAAGATGATCGCCCGCTCCCTTCAGCCGAAAGGCTTGCTCATAGTCGGCGGTCATTTCGGGTGCTTCGATGGGCTGAATGTCAAGTTCGACCCGGACGGTGGCGTCAACAAGCGTCTTAGGAGCAAAAGCCGCTGGAGCCGCGTGCTGAAGGAGGCGGAATTCAGTGAAATTCGTGTGTATAGGAATCAGGCATACTTATGGATCGACGATGTGCTCCCGGAAAACCATTTGTTGATGGCCACGAGGTAGTTCAGCCGGGATATGGAAGATGACGCTCGGGGTCATCATTCAGGCCAGGGTCGGCTCGAAACGGTTTCCGGGCAAGGTTCTGAAGGACGTCGGAGGCCACAGCATGCTGGCGCGCGTCGTGCGCAGGGTCAGCCGCGCCCGCAGGATCGACAAGGTAGTCGTTGCGACCACCGAATTGCCGCCCGATGATGCGATCGTCAACGAAGCACGTGACCTGGGCGCAGCCCTTTTCAGGGGTGACGAGCAGGACGTGCTCGACCGGTATCGCGGGGCGGCGGAACAGTTTGGACTCGATCCGCTTGTCCGCGTCACTTCCGATTGCCCGCTCATCGATCCCGGCCTCATCGATCTCGTCATCGGGCATTTTCTCAGCGCGAGCCCGCCGGTCGACTTCGCGAGCAACGGTCTCGAGAGGACATATCCCCGGGGTCTGGATTTTTCCGTCATGCGCAGGGAAGCGCTCGAGCGTGCATGGGCTGAAGCCGTCGAGCCTTACGAGCGAGTGCACGTAACACCCTACCTGCGCGAGCACCCGGAGCGCTTCCGGCTTCTGTCCGTGACAGGCGGAACCGGGGCCGGGCAGCGCTGGACGGTCGATACGCAGGAAGACCTCGATTTCGTGCGCGCAATCTATGGCCGCTTCGGGAATGAGGACAGCATGTCATGGCGCGACGTGCTGGCCCTGCTCGAGCGGGAGCCAGCCCTGTTGTCGATCAACAGCGGCGTTCGCCAGAAAGAGCTCAGGGAACTCTGATTCCATGCCTCAGCACGCGGCGGATTCCATGCGGACTGACCGGGCCGGTGGACGACGATTCAAGGCGCAAGGATGGGCATACTTTCGGGTGGACGCCAACGCCCGGATCGGCTCCGGTCATCTCGCGCGATGTCGTCTGCTCGCCGGCGAGCTCATGCGTCACGGCATCCGGTGCACATTCCTCATCGAATCGACGCCTGAGAGCCTGCGCCGCTCGCTCGAGGCTGAGGGTCATCCGGTCGTACGGCTTCCGCCCGAGCGGAGCGTCGACGCGGAATATCTGGCAGAGACATTTGCAAGCGATGGTTTTCCCCTGCTGGTGGTCGACAGCGACGCACCGGAATTTTATGAGGCGAACTGGCAACAATCCATTCGCACCCGCGGCATCTGGCTGATGATGATGACGTTTCGACACGACTGTCACTTCTCTGCGGATCTCGTGCTCAATCAGAATTTGCTGGCGCTCTATCAGCGGTACTCCACGGAGCCGCACGCCGAGCTGCTGCTCGGACCGCGTTATGCCATGCTGGCCGATGAATTTCGCCATCTGCATGATGCTCCGCTGCGTGACAGGAGCAAGCCGCGGAGCCTGCTCGTGACCTTTGGAGGAGCGGATCGGCAGAATCTGACCTTGCGCGTCATGGATGCGCTGGCGCAGCTCGAGCCGCCGCCGGAGCGCGTCATGGTGATCGTCGGAAGCCTGTATGCCCGGTTGCCGGAGCTCCGGGTTCTGCTCTCGGAAATCGGCCATTTGAATCCGGAGCTGGTTATCGACACGAAACGCATGCCCGACTTGATGTCGGAGGCGGATCTCGCCATCAGCTCGGGCGGCCTGACTGCATGGGAACTCGCCTGCGCCGGCGTGCCGAACGTTATCGTTTCCTCCTCCGAACGGGAAAGGCAGACGGCCATGTTGCTCCATCGCGAAGGATTGGCGTGCTTCGTCGGTCATCATGACCAGGTTTCCCGCGATGACATCGGCCATGCCGTCCGGCAATTGGGGTCGAACCCGGCGCGGCTGAGAGCGCTGTGCGCGGCCGGCCGTCGGCTGGTCGACGGGCGCGGGCTGGACAGGGTCATCGCTAAGGTGCTGAGAGCCGTAGAAGGCCGGCCGAAAGAGGGTTGCGATATTGACTCCCGAGCCTGATCGTATGTTCCGCTACCGGAAAGACGCGCTGGCCGAGCGCGTGCTGATTCAGGCGAACGAACGCCTCGCCGCTCTGGAAACAGAGCTGATCTCGCGGTTCCACGCGCCTCGCCATCCCACGCTGTTCATCGTGGGCGCGCCCCGAAGCGGCACGACGTTGCTCGCTCAATTGCTGCTGATGCGATTTGAGCTTGGATACAACAATAA
>JACDCP010000193.1 GCA_013817465.1 Gammaproteobacteria bacterium
GAACAATGGTCGAGAAATCGTCCCTCGGGCGCCGGGAAGCGCGCGCGCGCGCCGACGGTCTCGAAGCTCCGCTGCACTTCCCGGTTGAGGCGCAGGGCGCGCAACAGGTCTGGCTCTACGGACTCGAGGAAGGCGATATCGGTGAGCTTGCCGGCGAAGAACAACTTGGCCAGCACGGACCAGTAATAGGCATAATCCCATATGGTTTTGACGAACATCAGGTCGCGATCGCCAAAGCCCGCATATTGGTTGGTGAACAGCGACAGCGTGCTCGAGAAGAATGAAAAATAGAGCTGCTGGTAATAGCGCGCGCGCTGCGGGGTGCTGTAGCCTGCCGACTCGCTGACGATCAGGTCCGTGATCAGCGTATTGCCGATGGCGATGAAATCGCTGCCCGGCGAGTAGAATGGGTCTGAAAAGACCCCGGCTTCTCCGCTCAGCGCCCAGCGATCGCTGGAGAATACTTCACGGCAACTGTGCGGGTAGCCACGCAGAAAGCGGAAGTCCATGAGCGTATCCGATTTCTCGCGCAGCACGCGCCCTATCAGCGGCTGGTGGATATCGAGCCAGCGCAGGAAACCCTCGAAGGTGGTCACGTCCTCGAGCGCGTGAAAGCGCGGGTCGAACACGAAGCCGACGCTCGTCGTGCCCGAGGACAACGGTATCAGCCACACCCAGTAACCGGGACCCATGAAGTGGTTGGTGCTGAGCCGGCGCGACAAGGCGCAGCGGCTCCGCCAGGCCGGCGCATCGCTCCACTCGTCGATGTCCAGCGCTTCGGAGGTTCTGAGCCAGATCGCGCAGTTCTGATGCGCCGTCGGCTTGTGCAGGCCGAGCTGGCGCCTGATGAGGCCGCGGCGGCCGCTCGCATCGACCATCCAGCGCGCCCCCATCGTCTGCTGGCCCGAATCCGCGCGGATCACGGCCCGATGATTCCTGCCGTTGCCCGAAAGTTCGACCTTTTGCACGCTGGCGCCGTCGACGATCGCAACGCCAAGCGCCGCGGCGCGCCCGGCGAGATGGTTCTCGAAAATGCCGCGGTCGAGCTGGTAGCTGTTGACGGGGGGCAGCAGGTCGCTCGGCCCCACCTCGTCATAAGCGGCCAGATCGGGCCCGGGGCGTGGTCCGCCAAAAAAGAAACGCAAGCCGAATTTGAGGAGCTGGTCGTTACGCAGATGCTCCCTCAGTCCGAGTACGTGGCTGAAGTAATGCGCGCCGATCTCCACCGTCGATTCGCCAACCTTGTGAGCGGCGACCGGGACGGGGTAGCGCAGCCGCTCGACGACGGCAACATCGAGCTCAGGGCGCCGGCCCTTGAGCTGCAGCGCCAGCGTCAGGCCTGCGAGGCCGCCGCCGAGTATCAGAACGTCATGCTTGTCGCGCATCGCGGGTCACGCTGTCGGAGGGCTTCAGGCTCATGGCGAGATGACACCAGCGGCTGAGCGGCCAGTGCAACTCCGCCGGCCGCTCGGCGGCGAGGGCTTCGAGCAGCGGCAGACAATACGCGGCGGGATTCGACGCCGCAAGGGCGCGTAGATACGGGCTGTGCGCCTGCGGCCAGTCCGCGGGGCCATCAACGACGGCGACATCGATGCGCCAACCGGTCCTGGGAGCGCTGCGCGCCAGGACGAAGGCCACGGCAAACGATTCCCGGATCGGACAGATATCCGCGAAAGGGGGCGCGTTCGCGATATCGTAGGCGACCAGCAGCACGGGCCGGTCTTCAGTCGTGCAGAGTGTCGCCGCTTCCAGCAGGGCGACCGGCACAGTGGCATGAAAGTCGCCCGCGTAGCTGCTCGGCGACCGGTTGCCGGCGCTGATCGACCAGTATCCGGACGGCGCGTTGTGCACGGAGTTGTGAAACTTCGTCGGTGACAGCATTTTCGTCGGCCCGGCAAGCTCGCGGCACAGATAATCGGTGATGTCCGTATCGCCCATCGCGGACGTGAATACGGATGCGACCAACGCCTTGTCCACGCCGGCCATTCTGCAGCTTTGGTGCGCAACTTCGACGGCCAGTCGTACCGACAAGGGTGCGCGCCGGCGCTCGCGGGCCGGTATGGCCTCAGGCGATGGTGGGGAAAACGCCGCATCGATCCCGGCGAAGTCGTTCGGCGACCGGGCCAGGAATTCATTCCAGCCGCTCAAGCCCCGGGCCCACAGGCCCACGCCTGTGATGCAGAGCTTCATGCGCGGCCGAAAATCAGGCTGCAGTTATTGCCGCCGAAGCCGAAGGAATTCGACATGGCCGTGTCGATGGGCGCCTCGACGCCGTCCAGCAGGATGGGCGCTTCGCAGGCGGGATCCGGCGAGCGCGTATTGAGGGTGCCGGGCACGAAACCGGTTGCAAGTGCATTGATCGAAAGGACCGCCTCGGTGATGCCGGCGGCGCCGAGCGTGTGGCCTGTCCAGCCTTTGGTCGCGCTGAGCAACGTGGACTCGGGAAACAGGCTCGCGCAGAGGCGGCCCTCGATGCCATCGTTCGAGCGCGTGCCGGTGCCGTGCAGATTGAGGTAGTCGATACCCTCGAATGACAGGCCACTGCGTTTAATTGCCGCCTGCATCGCGAGCTGCGCGCCGAGGCCTTCGGGATGGGCGCTCGACATGTGATAGGCATCCGTGCTTTCGCCATAGCCGAGCAGGGCAAGCGAGTTTGCGCCGAACGGATCGCGCGAGACGAGTGCGAAGCCGGCCGCTTCGCCCAGGCTGATACCTTCGCGATCCCGGTCGAACGGCCGGCAGGGATTCGGCGAGACGAGCTGCAACGAGTGAAAGCCGTAGATCACGCTGAGGCACAGACTGTCGACGCCGCCCACGACGATCGCATCGGCCACGTTGCATGCGAGCCAGCGCGCCGCGCTCGCAAACACTTTGGCGCTCGACGAGCAGGCCGTGCTGAGCGTCATGGCAGGCCCGGTGATGCCGAGGTACTCCGCGACATAGCCGCTCACGGAATGCGGGTTGTGCACTTCCGGCTGCCGGAATTCGGGCGAGAATCGCTGATCGGGCTGAAGCTCGCTGTAGGCCTGCTCGGTGCGGCCGATGCTCGACGTGCTGGTGCCCAGGATGACCGCGCAGCGTCCCGCACCGTAATGGGCCACGGCCTCTCGTACCCGGGTCGCGAAACCGTCCTGTTCGAGGCCGAGCTGCGCCAGCCGATTGTTTCTGCAGCCCCAGCGCTCGTCGACGTGCCTTTCGTCGTCGTCCAGCGCCGCAACGCGCCCGAGCCAGGTGGCCACGCCGCAGCCGGGCCACGGCGTTTCGCTGAGCCCTGTTCGAGCTTCCTTCAGCGAGCGATTAACGGCCGGCATCCCGACACCGGCGGCGCAGGTCAGCGTGTAGGCATTGATGCAGGCCGCTCGCATGGCTGACGAGACGCTAGCACGATGTCGAAAAAGCCGTCCATGGCTTTTTCAACGCTGTCATCCGAAAAGGGTGATTTTCGGATTGCGAGCATTTTCCAGAACTTCGAGCTCTGAAAATGGCGATGCATCCCTGCATCGCTTCGCAGGCGGTTGAAAAACAGGGTTTTTCAACCGCCCTGCCAGCACAAGGCGCCGGGCCGATCGAATGTTTGCGGAGCAAGCGATCCCGGCTGCGGATCGATCTCTTCGAGCCCCGCGTCGAGCACTTGCGAAGGCGGGGCCTGCACAAGGAACAGGCGCACTTCATTGGTGCTTTCGACCAGTGCGGTCATCCAGAAGCGCTCCGGGCAACGCCAGCTCCACGCGGCCAGGGCACCGATCCTGGCGAGCGACGGCTGGCCGGGGCGGATCTCGCGCACGAAGCTCGCAAACAGCTCGGCTTGCGGAACGAAGTTGTTCGCCGAGGCGAGCTTGATCGTGGCTTCCCAGAGTGTCCACAGATGAAAGAATGCATCTGCCGCAAGCTCGTGCCTGAATCCGGGCCAGTCGAGGTAGCGGGCGATGCGTCGGTGCGACGCTCACGCATAACTTCCAGATCCACGGCCAGCAAGCCGCTCGCCGATGCGGCTGCGACCACGAACGGACCAGAATGCGCGAGGCTGACGTGCATGCGGCCCGATCCATCCGGCCCGCCAGTCACGACCGGGCGTCCGGACGGCGTGTGGCCGATGCCCCATGTCCCCGGCGGCGTACCCGTGGCATGACCGAGTGCAAGGCGCAACAGATTTTCGCCGCATTGCGCGCGCTGTAGCTGACGCTTTCCCTGCCCTTCGACCGCCGGAAAGTGCGGCCCTCGATGCGGGCGGCGATCGAGGGCGTCGTCGCGCATGAGGAACAGACCAGCCGGAGAATCCGGAACAGCGTCAATCATTCGATCCGATTCAGCACTTGCACAAGCCGGCAGCGAATATAGCGCGTGTGGCAACGGATGCTACAATACCTGCCTCCCGGGGATCACTTCGCGCGCCGTTCCCGGCGCGGCCGACTTGCCGCAAACTGAGACGATTCCAACATCTATGGCGGAAGCAATTGGATGATGTTGAAAAAGCCATCCGTGGCTTTTTCAACTCTGTGATCCGAAAATTGCGATTTTCGGATCGCGAGCATGTTCGCGAACCTCCGGTTCCCGAAAATGGCGTTACATCCTTGTATCGCTTCGGCAGGCTGTTGAAAACAGAGTTTTTCAACAGCCTGCCGATCACTCGCCCGGCATCGCTGCGCGGCCCCGTCGCCGCTGTCGGTTATGGCTGGCGCTGGCTCGGCACGGCTTTGAGTTTCGTGCTGTTCGGGGCCGGCAGCATCCTGCTCGGCATCGTCGTCGTGCCGCTGGTGTCGCTTGCAAGCCGTGATCCCGCGCAGCGGCTGCAGCGAGTGCGCGGCATTATCGGCGGCGCCCTGAGATTCTTCATTGTCGTCACGCGGCATGCCGGGCTCATGAGCTATGAGGTGGAGGGGCTCGAAAACATGGTGGCCGGGCGGAGCTATCTCATCGTCGCGAATCATCCGACGCTCATCGACGCGGTCTTCCTGCTGGCGTTTTTCCCAATGGCGGATTGTGTGATCAAGGAAGGCATGGCGCGAAACTTTTTCACTCGCCATCTGGTGCGCGCCGCGAATTACATCCCGAACGCCGACCCTGTGGCGCTGCTCGATGCCGCGGTCGCGCGCCTGAAATCCGGGCGCTCGCTGATCCTGTTTCCCGAGGGAACGCGGACGGTGCCGGGCGCGCCGCTGTGCTTCAAGCCGGGGGCCGCGGCGGTCGCTGTGCGCTCTGGACGCGAGTGCCTGCCGGTCGTCATACGTTGCGAACCGATGACTCTGAGTAAGTCGGATCGCTGGTATCGCATCCCGCCGCGTCGCGCCGGTTTCTCGATTTCCGTGCAACCGCCTGTGGCGCCGGCGCAGGTGATCGGTGCGGAGCCCGTGTCGCGATATGCCAACCGGTCGTTCAATGCCTGGCTCCAGGCCTACTTTTCCGCGCGGCTGGCGGGCCCGGGCTGATGCACGGTCCGGACAATCTGGCGCGGTTGCGAGAGGTACTCGCACAGGATTTCGACGTCGATCCGGCTGCCGTCATTCCGGAAGCCCGGCTCGAAGAGGATCTGGATCTCGACAGCATAGATGCTGCGGACCTGGTGGTTCGTCTCAAGGAACTCACTGGCAAGGCGGTGCGGCCTGGCGCTTTCAGATCCGTACGCACGGTCGGCGATGTCCTCCGGGTGCTCGAATCACTATGACCGCTTCAATAGCCGGAATGCCCGGCAGAGTCCTGTTGATCATCGCCGTGCTGATCTATCCCATCGCGGTGTTCTTTCTGCTCGATTCGCTCGGCGCGGCCTGGCTCGGCGGTCTGTTGCTTCTGCTGCTGGCGATACGTGGCGGGATCGCCCTGCGCAATGTGCCGCAGCTTGCCTGGCCTGCCGCCTTTGCGGGCGCGGTCTATCTGCGCTGCTTGTGTTCGGCGATGACGCACTGGTGCTGAAGCTGTACCCGGCCCTGATCAGCCTGGTGCTGCTGCTCGCTTTCGGTTACACACTCATGCATCCGCCTTCGATGATTGAGCGGTTCGCGAGAGGACTGCATATGGAAATCAGCGCAGCCGGTGTCGGCTATACACGCGCAGTGACAGCGGTCTGGCGCGTCTTTTTCGCTGCCAATGCGCTCATATCCGCAGCTA
>JACDCP010000194.1 GCA_013817465.1 Gammaproteobacteria bacterium
CGCGCCTCGTCCGGCACGATCGGCACGACATAGCGGCCGATACTCTTGTCCTTGATGAGCGTCGTCAGCATGCGCACCAGTGCCATGGTTGTCGAGATCTCGCGCTCTTTCGTGCCCGCGAGCAGACTCTCGAAGGCCTCCAGCGACGGCGCGGTCAGCGGTCGCGCCTCCGTGCGCCGCGCGGGCAGGTAGCCGCCGAGCGCGCGGCGGTGCTCCTTGAGATAGCGGATCTCTTCACTGTTCTCCGGCGGCCTGCAGAACGGCACGTCGGCAATCTCCTCGTCGGAAACCGGAATATTGAAGCGGTCGCGGAAAGCGCGCAGCGCATCGTCATCGAGCTTTTTCGCCTGATGGGTCACCATCTGGCCTTCGGCGCCCTTGCCGAGGCCGAAGCCCTTGACGGTCTTGGCCAGGATCACCGTCGGGCGGCCCTTGTGGCGCACGGCCTCATGGTAGGCGGCATAAACCTTGTGCGGGTCGTGGCCCCCGCGGTTCAAACGCCAGACATCGTCATCCGACATGTGCGCGACCATTTCCTCGAGCTCGGGGTACTCGCCGAAGAAATGCTCGCGGGTGTAGGCGCCCCCTTTGGCCTTGAAATTCTGGTATTCGCCGTCGACGCATTCTTCCATGCGCTTGCGCAGCAGCCCTTGCTGATCTTTCGCGAGCAGCGGATCCCAGCGCGTGCCCCAGATCACCTTGATGACATTCCAGCCGGCACCGAGGAACGCCGCCTCGAGCTCTTGAATGATCTTGCCGTTGCCACGCACCGGGCCGTCGAGGCGCTGCAGGTTGCAATTGATGACAAAGATCAGGTTATCGAGCTTTTCGCGCACCGGCATCGTGATGGCGCCGAGCGATTCTGGCTCGTCCATTTCCCCGTCGCCGAGGAAACACCAGATCCTGCGGTCCGACGGTTCGCAGATTTCACGATGCTCCAGATAGCGCATGAAACGCGCCTGATAAATGGCCATCATCGGACCGAGCCCCATCGACACCGTCGGAAACTGCCAGAATTCCGGCATCAGCCAGGGATGCGGATAAGACGACAGGCCGCCGTTTTCAGTCTCCTGGCGGAATTTGAGGAGCTGATCGTCGCTCAGGCGCCCTTCCAGGTAAGCCCGCGCGTAAATGCCCGGCGAGGAATGCCCCTGGATGAAAATCATGTCGCCGGGCCGGCCGTCGATCGACGCCTGCCAGAAGTGATTGAAGCCGACTTCGTAGAGCGTCGCGGAGGACGCGTAGGTCGAAATATGCCCGCCGATACCGTCGCTCCTGCGATTGGCCTGGACCACCATGGCCATGGCGTTCCAGCGGATGTATGCCTCGAGGCGCCGCTCGATGGCACGATCGCCGGGATATTCAGCCTCGCGGCCGGGCGGTATCGTATTCAGATAAGCGGTATTGGGGCTGTAGGGCAGATAGGCGCCCGAGCGCCGGGCGTGATCGATCATCCGGTCGAGCAGGTAATGCGCGCGGCCGGCGCCGTGCACACGCAGCACGGAATCGATCGATTCGAGCCATTCGCCGGTTTCCTGCGGGTCAACGTCTTCCGTGGCAAGCCTGTCTGCCGTTGCATTCATGATCGGGGTTTCAATTTCCGGGGTCAGGGTTAGAGCCTATCGCTTACAATTATAACTGGATTCCGCACCTGCTTCGCGGTTGACACGACCTGCGCCAGCGACGGAAAAAGCAACGACGGAAGGGCAGCTTGCACGAAATCACGATAACGCGTCCCGACGACTGGCATCTGCATCTGCGCGATGGCCCGCTCCTCGAGACCGTGCTGCCATTTACGGCACGGCGTTTCGCACGCGCGATCGTCATGCCTAACCTCGATCCGCCGATTACCACGGTGGCACAGGCGCAGGCTTACAGGGACCGCATTCGCGCCGCGCTGCCGGCGGGTCTCGAGTTCGAACCGCTCATGACCTTGTTCCTGAGCGAGGCGACGCCGCCGGCCGAAATCCGTCTGGCTCGTGAAAGCGGCATCGTGCAGGGTGTCAAGCTGTATCCTGCCGGCGCCACCACGCATTCCGGCGGTGGTGTAAAGCAATTGGAAAATGCCTTCGCCACCCTCGGCGCCCTCGAGAAACACGATCTGCCCTTGCTCGTACACGGTGAGGTGACCGATCCCGAGGTCGATATCTTCGACCGCGAAGCGCGCTTCATCGACAGGGTGCTCGAGCCACTGGCGGAGCGCTTCCCGGCCTTGCGCATCGTCTTCGAGCATGTCACGACGCGCGAGGCCGTCGAATTCGTCCAGACGGCGCGCGCAGGCATCGCCGCCACGGTTACACCGCAGCATCTGCTCTACGATCGCAATGCGCTCTTTCGCGGCGGCTTGAGGCCGCATTACTATTGTCTGCCGGTGCTCAAGCGCGCGAGCCATCGCAGCGCCCTGCTCGAAGCCGTCGCAGCCGGGAGCCCGCGTTTTTTCCTCGGCACCGACAGCGCGCCTCATCTGCGTGCCGCCAAGGAGGGGGACCGCGGCTGCGCCGGCATCTTTTCCGCGCATGCCGCCCTCGAGCTTTATGCAGAGGCGTTCGATTCGGCCGGCGCGCTCGAACGCCTCGACGATTTCGCCAGCCGTTTCGGCGCAGCGTTTTATCGCTTGCCGCGCAACCGCGGGACCGTTACGCTGACCCGCAGCGAATGGACGCCGCCGGCTCATTATCCCGCCGGAAACAGCGAGCTGGTGCCGCTCAGGGCCTGCGAGCCGGTGCGCTGGTCGCTGAAAGGTCCACCCGATTAAGAGTTCAACTCAATTCGACGTTTCCCGTCCGGAAACGGGAAAAATCCCGATCGGCAACCGCTTTCGCGGCTTTCTGCCCGTCGTGGTCGACATCGAGACCGGCGGCTTCAACCCCGCCACGGATGCGTTGCTCGAGATCGCGGCGGTGCTGCTCGAATTCCAGGATGGCTACGAGCTCGCTCCCGTGCAGACGATCCGTTATCACGTGCAGCCTTTCGCGGGCGCCAATATCGAGGCTGCGTCGCTCGAGGTGCTGGGCATCGATCCGTTTCACCCATTGCGCCCGGCGCTGCCGGAGAAGGATGCCCTGCAGCGAATCTTCCGCGATGTGCGCCGCGAAATTCGCGACAACGGCTGCAACCGCGCCATCCTCGTCGGACACAACGCCTTCTTCGACCTGAGCTTTCTGAACGCGGCGCTCGAGCGAACCGGCATCAAGCGCAACCCGTTTCACCCGTTTTCGAGCTTCGATACTGCAACCCTCGCCGGGCTGGTCTACGGCCAGACCGTCCTCGGGCGCGCGCTCCAGGCGGCCGGTCTGCCCTGGGACAAGAGTGCGGCACACTCTGCCGCTTACGATGCCGAGCGAACGGCCGAGCTGTTCTGTCTGATCGTCAACCGCTGCCGGGGACTCTACGAGGCTTCCCTGCGCTGAAAAAACGTGCCGAAGACCTGCACGACGGCGCGCCGAATCAGTGCGCGGTTTCCTGCGCTCCGTGTGTCGGAGTCGCGTCGCTGCTCACGCTCGGCGAACCGACTCCCGCTTCGTATGCTGCACGGCCTCATCGAGGAGGGTCCTGAGCTCGCCGGATTCGTACATGTCCATGGCGATGTCGCAACCGCCGATCAGCTCGCCGCTCACGTAGAGCTGCGGAAAAGTCGGCCACTTCGACCAGGCCTTGAGGGCCTCACGCAGCTCCGGATCCTCGAAGATGTTCACAAACGCAAACTCGGCTTCGCAGGCCTTGAGGGCGGCAACTGTCTGCGCCGAGAAGCCGCACTGGGGAAAATCCGGCGTGCCCTTCATGTAGAGCAGCACGGCGTTGTTGCTTATCTGATCTCTGATTCTGTCGTTGACGTCCATGGACACCTCGGTGTGAAGATTGGGGTCGGACTGATACTCCCTCGGGAAATCGGGGTCAGGCTGCGCTTTCTCAACTTCTCACGGTGCTCGAGCACCCTGGAGATAACAGTCGGACTTCGATTTCAGAAATGTCCGGAGCCCGTCCCGATGCTCAGGCGGTTGTCGACCGCTTCGACATTGCGCACTCGACTGGCAATGTAACCGGCCCGGTCCCGTGCCTCGTAGGAGCCGACGGAACCGCTGAGTGTGACGATCGCATTGTTGGTCTCCACCCAGATCGGCAGGCTTCGCAGTTGCGAATCCCTCCGCAGTTCGCTTTTCACTTCGGCGGTGATCCCATCGTCCTGGACGCTCGATCGCAGATCCTTTTCGCGCTCCGGGGCGCCCGAGGAAGCTGGCGCGCCGACCATCATGGAGCCGCAGCCCTGCAGCACGACCGCAAACAGCAAGACGAGGCATAGTCTGTTCACTGAAAATCAACCTCCGACCGGCGCCCGAGCCGGTCGAGCACGGCCCATTGCTCTTCCGCAGTCATCCCCGACCAGTCCGCAATTTCATCGATGCTGCGCAGACAGCCCTCGCAATATCCGCGATCATTCATGCGGCACACATCGATGCATGGCGAAGCCGGCGACTCGCGCTGGTCCGTAAACGCCGCAAATGCTGTTGTGACATGGCGAGGACATCGCTCCCGCAAGTCGAGCGCTCGTGCAACAAAACGCGTCCGTTCCACCGCGTCTCCAAGCCGCCACAACCGCGAGTTGAGCGGCGCGTGCACATGGCTTCTGAAACCCACCGCCGACAAAACGCGTCCGCTCCAACGAGCTTTCGGGCCGCCGCAACCGCGAGTTGAGCGGCGCGTGCACATGGTTTCTGAAACTCACTTCCGATAAAACGCGTCCGCTCCAACGAGCTGCCCATGCGCCAACATTGAATTATGGGGGTTGCCGGCCTATTCTTCAAAGAAAAAGAGGGCCTCTCCATGAATCCACTCCACAGTATCAAAGGCACGATTATCGCCGGCGTCGTGCTGTCCATCGTCATCGCGCTTCTGATCGGCGGTTATCAATTCCAGTTCCTGGCGCTGGATCGCTGGCTGCACTTCCTGTCCGGCATCACCTGGATCGGCCTGCTGTATTACTTCAATTTCGTGCAGGTGCCAGCGCTGGGGCGGGCGGTGGCCGACACGGGCGGGCCCGGCGGAGCAGGCATCTCGAAGTATGTGGCGCCGCTGGCGCTGCTCTGGTTTCGCTGGGCGGCACTGGTGACCTGGCTCTCCGGCGCCATCTACCTGTGGATGCGCTCGCCGGGCGGCTCGGATTTCATCGGTGCACTCGCCCTCGGCCTGACCGGAGAAACGCTCAATTTTTATCAGCTCGTGATTGGCCTCGGCGCCTGGATGGGCACCATCATGCTGTTCAATGTGTGGGCGCTGATCTGGCCGAATCAGAAGAAACTGCTCGGCATCGTGCCCGCAACCGATGACGAGAAGGCGCGCGCGAAACGCACAGCGCTTCTCGCCTCGCGCACGAACACGTTCTTCTCGTTCGCCATGATCTGGTTCATGGTTTCGACGAGCTTCGTCGAGGAGCTGGACTTCAGTACGAGCGACGGGATCCTCGGCTACTGGATCGTCGTGCTCGTGCTCTGGGCGGTGCTCGAGGCGTTCGGCACCGGGATGATCGGGGGGACCGCTCCCAGCACCCTGCGCTGGTGGGAAGAGACGCACCTCCGCACGATCGCCGCCGGCGTGGTGCTGTGGATCGTCTTCCTGATCCTCTGGCTCCTGCTGCTGAACCCTTAGCCCAGCGGGCGCTTACAGCCCGATCAGATCGGCGACGCGCGCCCGGTGCCACGCGGCCGTCCCGAACAACGCCGCGTTCGCGCGCACTCGCCGCACGTACAGGTGCATGTCGTGCTCCCACGTGTAACCGATCCCGCCGTGGATCTGGATGCCCTCCTTCGCGAGGAGGCGGGCGCACTCGCCCGCGGTGGCCTTGGCGCTCGCCACCGCCAATGAACGGCGGTCGTCGTCCTCGGCGATGGTCAGGGCGGCGAAGTAGCCGGTCGCCCGGGCCCGCTCCAGCGCGATGAGCATGTCGGCAAACTTGTGCTTGATCGCCTGGAACGATCCGATCGGCACGCCGAACTGCTCGCGCTGCTTCGCGTAGTCGAGCGTGACGTCGAAGATCGCCTGGCAGGTCCCGACGGTCTCGAGGGC
>JACDCP010000195.1 GCA_013817465.1 Gammaproteobacteria bacterium
GGCATCGGCTCACGCGCTCGACCTGATGCGCCGGACGGCCGGCCGGCTGCCGGTCGGGATGCTCGCGCGGCACCCGGATCTCTCGGCACGCCATCTCCGGCGAATGGTGCACCGGGAGGCAGGAATTTCCCTGAAGATCTATGCCCGCACGCTGCGCTTCCTGCGCGCCATGACACTTGCCGACCGGGCAGCCCGTCCGGCGTGGGCTCACATTGCCGCGGAGTCCGGCTTCTGCGACCAGTCGCACCTGGTGAGAGAATCCCGGGCATTGTGCGGTCTGTCGCCGAGGCAAGTGCACGACGAGCGGCGCGCGGAGGCCGAAACATCCAATCCCTGCTGGGATTCGCAGCGCAATATCGCATCGCGAGTTGCCCCTTGCATGCCCTGACCGGACTCGCACCCATGCACAGGGCGGAGGTTGCACTGCGATGCCGGATACCTGTCATGCACATCACGCCCCGAGGAGAAATCCGCTGCGGGAACCCGGGCTGGCCGCAATGGCAATGGCCCTGCTCCCGGCCTGCCTGGGCACCGCCACTGCTCAAACCACGGATACCGGCGCGCGCATGGAGCGAGTGGCCGAAGGCGTGTACGCCATCGTCCACGACGACGCCACGGACGAGTGGCCACACGGGAATACCGGCGTCGTCATGGCAGACGACGGTGTGCTCGTGGTGGACTCGACGTATCTGCCTTCGCGCGCCAGGGCGGACATCGCGCTGATCCGATCCATCACCGATCGACCCGTCCGCTACCCCATCAATACCCATTGGCACTTCGATCACAACAACGGCAATGCAGCCTACCGGGAAGCCTTTCCGGGCGTGACCATCGTCAGTGAGCGAAACACGCGGGACTATATCGATCTCAACAACACGTGGTGGCCAAGAATGGCTACAGCGCCCGACTCCGCGAAACGGCTGTCGCTGGCGAAACTCGAGGAGAAGCTGGAGACTGGCGTCGATGATGCTGGAGACCCTTTGTCGGTCGATGCCGGACAGGTACGCGAGCGACACATTCGCCAGCGCCACGATGAGCTTGAGGAGCTTGCGTCGCTCGAGGTCGTGGCGCCCGACCTGATTTTCGATTCAGCACTCACGCTGTCCCTCGGCGACCGCCGAATCGAGCTGCGCGATTGGGGCCGCGCCAACAGCCCGCACGACGTGACCGTTTACCTTCCCGACGAACAGATCCTCTTCACCGGAGACATTGTCGTGCAGGCCCCGGTCCCCTATCTCGGCGACTCCTGGCCCGTCTCCTGGATCGAGGTGCTGCGACAGATGGAAGCGATACCTGTTACGGCGCTCGTACCCGGTCACGGACCGGTGATGCACGACCACGCCTACACCCGGCAGGTGCGCGAGCTGCTGGAAGCTGCGACGTCGCGAGTCGAGGCAATGGCGCGCCGGGGGATGACGCTGGAGCAGATTCAGGGCGCCATCGAGTTCGATGACTTGCGCCAGGGCGTGTGGAGCGACCCGGCGCTCGATGACGACTGGAAAACGATCATGGACGTGCTCGTCGAACGGGTCTGGCGCGGCGTTCGCGGACAGGGATAACGACAATTCAGGCCCGTTCGCGAACCCACTGCGGAATCCCGCCCGCGAGCCGAATGCGCTATGCTCGACGCTGTCGCCCGCCATACAAGAATCGACAGGGGGAGCCATGACCGCGTGGATAGTTCTCGGCGTGATCGTGCTGCTGGTCTTCTTCGCCATCGGCATCTACAACCGGCTCGTGAACCTGCGCAACCGCGTGAAGAACGCGTTCGCGCAGATCGACGTCCAACTCACGCGCCGCTATGACCTGATCCCGAACCTCGTCGAAACCGTGAAGGGTTACATGGCACATGAGCGCGAGACGCTGGAAGCGGTCATCAGTGCGCGCAATACCGCGGTCGCCGGACTGCGAGCCGCATCGGCCGATCCGTCGAACGCGCGCGCGATCCAGGAGCTGGCCGGCGCCGAAGCGGCACTCGAAGGCACCCTGGGCCGCCTGTTCGCGCTGGCGGAAGCCTACCCGGATCTGAAAGCGAACCAGAACATGATGCAGCTCCAGGAGGAGCTGGCCTCGACCGAGAACAAGGTCGCGTTCTCGCGCCAGGCCTTCAACGACGCGGTCATGAACTATAACAACGCGCGCGAGAATTTCCCGAACACGGTCCTCGCCGGCATGTTCGATTTCGAGCCGGCCGAATTTCTCGAAATCGAATCGCCCGAGAAGCGCGCCGTGCCGAAGGTGTCTTTCCAGCAGAGCTGAGGCGTGGACTTCTTCGAGCGGCAGGAAAAAACGCGCCGCCAGACGCGTGTCTTAGTGCTGCTTTTCGTGCTCGCGACTGTCGTTATCGTCGTTGCGGTCGGATTCGTCGTCGCAGTCGTGGCAGCGAGCCTCGGCGCGCCCGAGGGCGCCGTGGTCATTCCGGGCCCGCGCTGGGCGAGCGACAATACCGGCCTGCTCGCACTCACTTGCTTCGGCACGCTGACCTTCATCGCGGTCGCCAGCCTCTACCGCACGCTGCGCCTGAGCGCCGGCGGCGGCAGTGGCGTAGCGAGCCAGTTGGGCGGTACCGAGGTCTCTCCGGATGTCACGGATCCCCTGCGCTCTCGCCTGCGCAACGTCGTCGAGGAAATGGCCATCGCCTCGGGCGTGCCGGTGCCGGACATCTACGTGCTGGATCGGGAGCCGGGCATCAATGCCTTCGCCGCCGGCTACTCGTCCGGCGACGCGGCTGTTGCCGTCACGCGCGGCGCCCTCGAGCAGCTCTCGCGCGATGAGCTGCAGGGCGTCATTGCGCACGAATTCAGCCATGTCCTGAACGGCGACATGCGCCTCAACATGCGACTCATCGGCCTTCTGTTCGGCATTCTGGCGATAAGTCTGATCGGCCGCACGATACTCAGAGCCGGCGGTCGCGGGCGTGTTCGCCTGAGCAGCTCGCGGCGCGGCGGCGGCAGCGGCGTCGCCGTGCTCTTCGCAGCCGGGATCGCGCTGTTCATCATCGGCTACATCGGTGTATTCTGCGGCCGCCTCATCAAAGCCGGCGCCTCGCGGGAACGCGAGCGGCTCGCCGATGCTTCGGCCGTGCAGTTCACGCGGCAAACCGAAGGTCTGGCGGGCGCGCTGAAAAAAATCGGCGGTCTCGAAGCAGGCGGCGTCATCCAGGCGGCGAACGGCGAAGAAGTGAGCCATATGCTTTTCGCGCTCGGCGTGCCCTCGCTGACGAGATTGTTCGCGACGCATCCTCCGCTCGGAGAGCGCATTCAGGCGCTGGAGCCCGGATTCGACCCGCGCGAGCTCGATCGGTTGCGCGCGGATGCCCTGGCCCGAGGCATGGCGGCACCGGCCGAGCCGGAGCGTGCGGCCGGTTTGAGCGCACAGCGGCCGGCAGCGCAATACGCCGTGACGCCCGCGATGGTCAGCGCGAGCGCCGGAGCGCCGGGTGAGCGTCATGTCGAATACGCGCGTTCGCTGCGCGACTCGATGCCCACGGTCGTCTATGACGCCGCGCATTCGCCTACCGATGCCGTGCTTCTGGTGCTCGCGCTCGTCCTGCATCCCGATGAGGGCACGCGCCAAAAGCAGCTCGAGCGCATCGAATATCAGTTCGGTCGGGCGCGACGCGGAAAAGCCGAAAGGCTGTACGCCGATGTAAACAAGCTCGGTGACGCCTACCGGCTGCCGCTGCTCGACATTTCGCTGCCGGCCCTGAGGCACCGTCCGCAGGATCATCTCGAATTTCTGGCGCAACAGGTGCGCCAGCTCGCCGATATCGACGGACGCATCGAGCTGTTCGAGTATGCGCTCATGCGCGTGCTCGAGGTCGAGTTCGACGCAGCCGCCTGGCCGGTCGCCGGCGGCAGCCGCGCCGCCCGTCCATCGACAGGCGCGCTGCGACGCGCCGTGAGCAAGCTGTTTGCCGTTGTTGCACGTCACGGTCATGCGGACGATAACGCCGCAGCAGCCGCCTATGCGCGCGGCATGGAAACATTATTTGGCGCGGATCGCGAGGTGCCGGACAAAATGCCCTATGCCGCGCCCGTCGACGGCATCGCGGCGCTCGATGCAGCGCTCGGCACGCTGAGCAGCCTGCGCGGCAAGAATCGGCGCCGGCTCGTGGAAGGATTGGCTGCCACGATCATACACGACCAGACGGTTTCCACCAGTGAAGCGGAGCTGCTGCGTGCCATTTGCGCAAGCCTGGGCACACCGCTGCCGCCGCTGCTCGCGACATGATGAGGAGCGTATACTGGCCGTCATCATTAACGAGGACAATGGCATGAGATTTCTGTCTGCGTGGATTCTGCTGGGTTTGCTTTCGGCCGCGCCCGCTTTCGCCGCCACCGACGAGGAAGAAAAACTCGCCACCGCCACTGCAGTGCTCGACCAGCTTTCGGACATCCCCGAGCAGTACGTGCCGCCGTCGTTGCTCAACAGTGCCTATGGGGTCGCCGTGATCCCGAACGTCATCAAGATCGGCCTCGGCATCGGCGGGCGGCACGGCACCGGCGTGCTCGTCGTGCGTGACGACCAGGGCGGCTGGAGCAATCCGTCGTTCATCAGCCTGACGGGCGGCAGTTTCGGCTGGCAGATCGGGGCGCAGTCGACAGACATCATCCTTGTCTTCAAGACGCGCCGGAGCGTCGATGGGCTGACCGGAGGCAAGCTCACGCTCGGCGCCGACGCCTCGGTCGCGGCGGGGCCGGTCGGCCGGCACGCCGAGGCCGCGACCGATATTCAGCTCAAGTCGGAGGTCTACTCGTACTCGCGCAATCGCGGGCTGTTCGCCGGCGTGGCGCTGGAAGGCACGGCCATCAACATCGACGACGACGCCAACGCGGCGTTCTATGACCGGCCCGGCATCACGCCGATCGAGATCTGGTCGAACGAGGCGCCGCGGCCTCCGGCCATCGCACAGGCCTTTCTGCGCACTCTCAGTGCTTCGACACCTGAGCTCGAGGGCGAGCCGCCGGTTACCGGATCCGCGGCAGAAGCACCTGCGTCACGTGAACCCGGAACGCCCCGGCGTCCCGAGGAGACGGTGCGCACTTTTCCCGTGGAAAGCGAGCCGCCATCGGACGAGGATCCGGAAGAAGACATTTAAGGATCAGCGGCGGGCCGCTGGCCCGCTTATTCTGGCGGCGGAGCCGGCTCGCTGACGGCAGTCGGGTCCGTATCCGGATCGCCCGGCATCTCGCCGTGACGCCGCCGCTCGAGCTCATCCTGCAGCCGGTGGATTTCCGCTTCGAGGGCCTCATCCGACAAGGTCGCGTCCGTACGGGGATCGCTGACCACGCCGAGCGGCGGCTCTATCGCCTTGTCCTCGGGCCAGCTCTCTGCCGCCTGGGCTTCGCGCTCGAGGCGCCTCCTGAGCGCCGCGCGATTGCGCTGGAACTCCGCCTCGCGCTCCGCGCGCTTTGCCTCGGCGTCCTGTGCGCCGAGCCGCTCTGCGGCCTGGCGCGCATTCGCGCATTCGGGATCATCGCCGGGGTTGAAGCCGGGGTCCCGGCAGCGGAAAAGCGTCGCCTGCAGCGCGGCGGCTTCGCGCATGAAGTAGTCGACCGAACGGGGCGGCGCCGGTTCGCCACAGCCCGTGAGCCCGCTCGACAGGCAGGCGGCGAAGGCGATAGCGAACGAATGCTTCGGCACGATTTATTCAGGAATTACGGGGAATTCAGCTAGACTACGCAGGTTCCGCATAACAATAAAGGAGAAATCCATGGGCTTTCTGGACGGTCTCGCGCCGATGGCGCACTGGACCCTGCGCATCGCGCTCGCCAGCGTGTTTCTTTACCACGGCTTCGGAAAAATTCCGCCCGATCAGTTCGCGACCGGCATGGGCTTCCCGCTCATCCTCGGCTGGCTCGTGGTACTGGCCGAGCTCGGCGCCGGCGTTTTCGTACTGCTGGGGGGCGTGCTCAAGGACTGGATGACCCGCCTGGGCGCGCTGCTCGCGATCATCATCATGCTCGGTGCGATCTTACTCGTGCACTTGCCGAACGGTTGGGGCGGCGACGGCGGTATGGAGTTCCAGGTTGTGCTG
>JACDCP010000015.1 GCA_013817465.1 Gammaproteobacteria bacterium
GTGCCCTCCCCGCGGGCAGAAGCCCTCCTTACAAGAGAAGGTATGCGAGCGTGGCGGTGAGGCCGGCCAGCAGGGGCGAGCGCAGCGAGCCCCACAGCAGGGGCACGCCGAATACGAGATCCTCGATCTCATCGAGTGCTTGCAGCAGGCATTCCATGGATCGGTACGGCTTCGTTCGCATCGTGGCGGGACTTGCCATCGATACTGTAGCGAGGCGCGCAATACGGGTCCGTGATGCAGTTCACGGGCCGTCCGCAGAGCCACGGTTCGGCTGGATTGCGCGCTGGCAGACTGTTGAAAGACGCCGTTTTTCTGCGGCCCGCCCGGAGCGATGCAGAGATGCATCGCGATTTTCAGGAACTGCAGGCTCTTGAAAATGCTCGGCGATGCGAGAATTACATTTTTCGGATCGCCGAGTTGAAGAAGCCACGGATGGCTCTTCAATAGCCTCCGAGCTTCAACCCCTTCGGTGGCCCGGAGCCTTATGGCGGGCAGGCTTCGCGGGCGGGGCGTCGGCCACGGCTTCGCGGGCAACTTCAATGGCGCGCGCGACCCATTCGCGGCGCGAAATAGGGTTTTTCGGCACGGCTGGCGGGTCGGGTTTTTTCGCCTGGTCGCTCATGAAGTCGTCGCCATTGTGCCGGCCTGTAACGGCAGATGCCATGATCCGAATCATGGCCTTTGAGGCAGGGAAGCACACCGCTGCTGTATATGCATCATGCATCATTTGTTATCAAGCGGTTATGGTGTATTATTCACTCGGCTTCGAGTTACGGGTGATTTTCGGGGGCGTCGTGGCGTGCAGAAAATCGTTGTTTTAAACCCGAAAGGCGGGTCTGGCAAGACCACGATCGCCACCAATCTCGCGAGCTTTTACTCGCTGCGGCAGCAGCACCCGACGCTGATGGATTTCGATGCCCAGGGCTCGAGTATCCGCTGGGTGCAGATGCGGGCGGAAACCCGGCCGCGGATACACGGCATAGCCGTCTACGAGCATCGGCCCGGTGTGACACGCAGCTTCCAGCTGCGCCTGCCGGCGCAATGCCAGTGCGTCATCGTCGATACGCCCGCGGCGCTGGACAGCAACCGTCTGCAGGAGATGACGCGCGACGCCGATGCCGTCATTGTACCGGTGCTGCCTTCTGACATCGACATCCATGCCGCTTCGCGTTGCATCTCCGAGCTGCTGCGCGTCGCGAAAATGCACCGTTCGGAAAACCGCATCGGCGTCATAGCCAATCGCGTCCAGCGCCGCAAACGCACCTATCAGTCACTGATCCGTTTTCTGGACAAGTTGTCGATCCCGATCATCGCCACCCTGCGCGACTCGCAGAGCTATCTGTATGCCTCGGAATGCGGGCTCGGGATTCACGAGCTGGATTCCGCCCGCGCTCGGGCCGATGTCGAGCAATGGCAGTCGCTGACGAGCTGGCTGGATGCGCACCCGGCGCCGGCGCTGCGCGCGGCCGCGCAGGCCTAGCAAGGAGAAAAAGGGTCGAAGAGAAAGGACGGACGCCTCCGTCAGCGCTTGTCGATATTCCAGGTCTCGCGAATCTGCAGCATCCAGCGTTTATACGCACGCAGCGTGTATAGCGACGAGTGAACGCGGCGCAGCGCGAACGGCAGCGGCTTCGCTGCTTCGCGCTCGATGCCGTAGGCGACGGCATTCCAGTCCGGCTCGAGCACCACGGTATCTTCGACCGGATCCCCGGCCGGGTCTCCCGCGGGCCCGATCCGATCACGCTGCTTGTAGATGTCCGACATAGTCACCATCGATACTGGAAATGATGCTGTCGACGGTAGCCAGGGCCCCGGTGACGAGCCAGGAACTGAGTCACAGCGCGCCGAAAGTGGCCGGCCTTATGTGAAAAGAGGAAAATGGGGACATTCCTGATTTCATATAAAATAATCAGAGGTCCGGCTGATTTCCGCCGGGTGAAATCAGGAATGTCCCCATTTTCCTCACGCGACGATGCGGTAACAGGGCACATAGTGCGAGCCCGGCAACCGCATGCGCTTCTGCGCGACGAATGAAGCCAGCAGCTCGTCGAGGGGACGCATGATACGCCGGTCGCCGCGGATCTCGAATTCACCGTAGCGCTCGATGAGACGGATGCCGCGGTCCTTCACATTGCCTGCGACTATCCCTGAGAATGCGCGCCGCAGATTCGCCGCGAGCGTATGGCGCTCCATGTGCGCGTGCATCTCGAGCGCCGCCATGCTCTCGTGGCTCACTTCGAAAGGGCTCTGGAATGCGGCGTCGATCTTGAGCGACCAGTTGAAATGGAACGCGTCGCTGGTCGCGAGCCGGAACTTGCGGACCTCGTCGATGCCCGCAATCATGGCCCGGGCCACCTCGACGGGATCGCCGACGATGATCCGGTACAGGCGCTGCGTGTCGGCGCCGAGCGTGGCGCCAATGAAGTCGTTGATGCGCCGGAAGTAATCCGCACTCGAGCGCGGTCCAGTGAAAATCAGCGGAAAAGGCAGCTCGGCGTTCCCAGGATGCAGCAGCACACCGAGCAGATAAAGGATTTCCTCGGCCGTGCCGGCGCCGCCCGGAAACACCACGAAGCCGTGCCCCGCGCGCACGAATGCCTCGAGACGCTTCTCGATGTCCGGCATGATGACGAGCTCGTTGACGATGGGGTTCGGCGACTCTGCCGCGATGATGCCGGGCTCCGTGATGCCGATGTAGCGGCCGCGCCGGATGCGCTGCTTCGAGTGGCCGATGGTGGCGCCTTTCATCGGCCCTTTCATCGCTCCGGGGCCGCAGCCCGTGCAGACGTTCAGGCCCCGGAGGCCCAGCTCGTAGCCGACCACCTTGGTGTAGTCGTATTCCTCGCGGCCGATTGAATGGCCGCCCCAGCAGACGGCGATGCGCGGCTCGACCTGCGGCTTCAGCACCCGCGCGTTGCGCAGGATGTGGAATACCGCGTCGGTGATGCCGCCGGAACCGGTGAGATCGTAGCGCCCGCTCCCCTGGATCTCGTTGTCGATATAGACGATGTCGCGCAGGACGGCAAACAACAGTTCCTTGATCCCCTGGATCATCGCGCCGTCGACGAAGGCTATCGCGGGCGCGTTGACGACCTCGAGCTTGATGCCGCGGGCCTGCTGCAGGATGCGGATGTCGAAGTCGCGGTATTGCTCGAGCACGGCGCGCGCATCGTCCGTATTCGTACCGCTGTTCAGCACCGCAAGCGCACAGCGGCGAAAGACTTCGTGCAGGCTGCCCAGGCTGGTGCCGTGAAGCTGGCTGACCTCGAGCTGCGACAGCACTTCGAGGCTGCGCGACGGTGCGACGCGGGCACTCTGCCCGTTGTCGATCACGGCCGCTTCCCGCTCCTTGACTGCTCGCACGTCCGTCATCCGATCCTATTCCGTTCTCTCTGTCATCTGTTGCCTTTCGTCTGTCACTCGTTTCCGGATCCAGCAATTGAACGCGACGACCACACGCGGCCGCTCGCCCTGATAGGGGAATATTTCGTGTCGCAGATACGATGGAAACAGCAACAGCTTGCCGGCCTCGTGACGCAGATTTAGCGTACCCGTGAAGTACGGCGGACGCAGGTGCTCGTTGCCTGGATCGCGGTACATCACGACGCTGCCGCGCGGATCGTGGAATCGGATCTGGCCGCTGTCGGGCCGCCCCGGCACGTCGTCGCCGGGATTCACGCAATAAATACCCGACCAGGAAGCGTTCGGATGGTCGTGCAGCCCCTGGTAGCCTCCTTTGCGTGTGACATGGAACCAGGCGTGATACTCGAATTTCAGCCGCGCCAGGTCTTCGTCCGCGTACTGGTTGAGCGCCCTGACGAGCTGCGAGAGGGCCGCGTGGCAGGCGTGCGCCAGGGTTTTGACGGGCGGATCCGGCCAGCCGAACAAATCAAAGCGGCTCTCGAAAAGCTCGCCGTGCTGCGTATCTGCGTGCTTGCGGCTGCGCCAGGTTTCGCCAGCGCGCTCCCGTTCGAGAAAGAGTGTCTGCAGCGCTTCCGGGTCGGCATCCGGCAGCCGCACCGCCGCCAGCGGCACGGCGAAGCAGGGTTCGAGCTGGAAAGGCACTCTGATGGCTGAGGACGTCATGTTTGCTGTTCGAGGGGGTGGCGCCGAAGCGCGCCACGGTATCAGGTTGCTGGAAACGCCGTGGATGGCTGTTTCAGCATGGTCTCAGGGCCGGATCTCGACCGGTGTGCCGGGGCGCGTCAACAGCCAGATTTCCACCATGGCGGGATCCGATACGGCGATGCATCCGTCGGTCCAGTCGCGCTTCGCGTAATAAGCGCTCGAGTAAATCGGCTCGTTCGGCTGGCCGTGGATCATGATGGCGCCGCCGGGCGCCACGCCGCGTTCGCGGGCGCCGGCGCGATCCTGCTCGTTTGGATAGCTGACCTGAATGGAGAGGAAATAGCTGCTGCTCGAATTTCGCCGGCCGAGCCGATAGACGCCCTCCGGGGTGCGCAGGTCGCCTTCTTCCTGCTTGTGGCCCACAGGTTGCTTGCCGAGCCGGACATCGTACGACTTCATGACCTCATCGCCTTTCATGAGGTACAGTTTGCGCTCGGATTTTTTGACCACGACGCGGTCCGCGTACTCGAAACCGCGGGAAAGATCCGCGATATCGGCACACAACGGCGAGGCCGCCAGCGCCCCCCATAACACCAGGTGCGCGCCGCGTCCGGACATTCTCCTGATTCCAGCCATCGGCCAGCAATATATCGCCGCCGGGGAAAGCGGATCAAGGAAACGGATCACAGCAGCCGGCGTCAGCCGCGGCAGCCTCAGGCGAACGGCTCGTCGATCGACGCCGGCGGCTCGGTGAACCAGCGGGGCCCGTCGCCTGTGATATACAGACAGTCCTCGAGGCGAACGCCGAATTCGCCGGAGATATAAATGCCCGGCTCGTCCGACAGGCACATGCCGGGACTGAGCCGCGTCGTCTCGCCGTGCACGAAATTGATGGGCTCGTGACCGTCCATGCCGATACCGTGGCCCAGCCGGTGCGGAAGACCGGGCGTCTCATAGCCCGGGCCATAGCCGAGGGACGCGTACCAGGCGCGCACGGTGTCGTCCACACGGCCTGCGGGATTGCCGGGCTGCGCAGTTTCGAACGCGAGTTGCTGCCCGCGCCGTACCGTATCCCAGATTTCGCGCTGGCGTTTCGTCGGCTCGCCCAGAACCATCGTCCTGGATATGTCCGACTGATAGCCCTGCACCGAGCAGCCGCAATCCATGAGCAGGATGTCGCCTTCACGTACCACCTGGGGGCGCGAGGACCCATGCGGGTAAGCGCTGGCTTCGCCTGCCAGGACCAGCGCGAACTCATGTTTGCCGCCGAGTTCCCCGGTGGCCTCCGCCATGGCGGCTCCGACATCCGCCGGCGTCATCCCGGCCTCGATGCGCCCGGCGACGGCGCGATAAGCGGCCAGGGTAACGTCATTGGCCTTCTGCATCAGTTGGAGCTCATGCTCCGACTTGAATAGGCGGCAGCCCGTCGTAATCGATGAGCCGGAAACCGGCTCGCGTCGCGGTATGGCGCGGTTGATCCCGTCGAGGACGAAGTATCGCACCGTATCCTCGAAGGCGATGCTGCCCCGCCCCGGCCACCGGTCCTCGAGGATGCCTGCCACGAGCTCGAACGGATTCTCGTGTTCGTGCCAGGTGCGCACGTCATCGCCGAAGCTCATGCGCTCGCGCAGAGACGGCTCTTCGAAGTGCGGCGTGACCAGGGCGATTTCCCCCTCGGCCGGAATAAGCGCCGCGGTCAGGCGCTCGCTGCGCCACCAGTCGATTCCCGTGAAATAGACCATCGACGAGCCGGGTTCGAGCAACAATGCGGCGACGCTGGCATCCCGCATCAGTTTCTGCGCTTTCTGCACCCGCCCCAGCCGCTCCGCGACGGAGATCGGCGCGACGTCCAGTGTCATGGACCGCAAGCTGTCCGCTCTGCGGAGATTGTCGTCGATTCGCACTGCACACGAGCCGAGCGGCGCCAGCACGGCGAGCGCCCCGGTCTGCCGCAGAAAATCGCGCTTGCTCATGCTCATGCGTCTGCTACTCCGTCGGCGGAAAATGGGGACATTCCTGATTTCCGGCCGCGCGTGCGTACCTTGGCGCCATTGGTACCTGGGGAAATCAGGAATGTCCCCATTTTCTTACACGTCGTCTCCAGGCGGGTTGAAACCCGCCCTACAATCCGAGCACTTCCTTGCCCTGCTCGAACACGACATCGACCGGAATCGCCTCGAGCCGGTCGAGGTCGGCCTGCAGCTCCGGCCCGACGCGGCCCATCTCGTCCAACAGCGCCTGCACGCCCGCGTAATCCCCGTCGCCCTGCAGGGTCAGGATGCGTTCCGAAAGCGCATCGATGGCGCGCTGCATGCCGTCGGAGTCGACGCGATAGAGACCGCTCTGCTCATCGCGCTCGAATGCGCCTCGCTCGGCGAGAAAGTTGAAGGTCACCATGTTCGCCTGGCCGTGCGCTTCCGACGCGCCGAAACGCACCGAGCGGAACAAGCCGGCGAGGAACGTCACGTAGTTGTCCATGAGCTCGCCGTCGCCCATTTCGCCCTCCTCGAACAAGCTGGTGATCATGTACAGGCCGAGGATGTCCGCCTTGCCTTCCTCGACGGGCGAAGCGAGCTCCTTGAGCGCTTCGCGCACCGTTTCCTTACCGTCGAGCGTGTTTTTGATGCCGAGCCCGTGCGCGACCTCGTGAAACAGGGTGTTGGCGAAAAAAGCGTCGAACGTCACGTGCGGTTGCTGCCCGGGGACAATGAGGGTTTCCGCAACAGGCGCCAGTATCTTGTCGAACTTGGCGCGCATGGCGTTCTTGAGCTGCAGGCGCCGCGTGCCCTTCTCGAGCTGCACGCGCTCGTCGTTCGGCAGATTGATAGCGATGGTCTTGGCGCCGGCATTGCTGTGACCGGCGTAGTACAGGACATCGTAGACGTTCAGGTCCGACTCGGATCCCGGCGTCTCGGCTTTGTAGGCATCGGGCACCGGCAGCCCGCGCTGCAACGCGGGCAGAAACTCGACGAAGCGCGCTAGCCGCTTGCTCCATGCCTCGTCCTTCAGCAGCACGTAAGATTCGTAAGCCGCACGGGCGCCGAAGAGTGCATCCTCGTAAGTCTCGATTGCGCCGATGACGACGTCGATGCGATTCGATTTCATTTCCATCCAGGCCAGATCGCTGGCCAGATAGTCATCGGACGCGAGCGCCGCGGCGCGCAGCTCCAGATACTTCTCAAACTGCGGATCTGCGGCGAGCGCCGCCGCGCGGCGCAGCAGCGCCGCGGCCCTTTCGAGCTCGGCCGCATAGGCGACGTGATAAGGCACGGCTTCCAGTTGGCCTTGCTCATCGCGGCGAATCAGCGAATACAGGCCTTCGCCGTCGTCGAGCGCGGCGCTTTCGTATTCGGCGGCGGTCATGTCCGGAGGATAGAAGTTGGCTCCCGGTGGTTTGGGTCCGATGCCCGGCACGAACGGCCTGTCGCCGTTCAACCGATCCCAGGGCCCGTAATTGAGGCGCGCGAAGCGCCCGGTGGCTTCATCGTCGATGCGCTCGAACAGCGCCGCCCTGTCACCCCAGGCCTGGCGCCAGAAGAGCTCATCCATGATTTTTGACGCATCGATCAGGATGGGCAGCATCGACTTCTGGTTGGCCGACAGCTCGCTCAGGTCGGCGGTCAGGCGCACCGGCGCGTAGATATCCAGCCGCTCGCCCACATACGCCGTCAGATCGGCTTCTTCTGCAGCGCGCTCCTGACCAACAGCCGGCGATTCGGCCGGTGCCTCCTGCTGGTCGGCAGGCTCACTGCATCCGCCCGCCGCGAGCACGAGCAGGAACGGCACGGCTTTTCGCAGCACCTGCACAGTCAACATGAACAACTCTCCTGTCCCGCCGCCATGTGCCGGGGAAAATGGGGGAAAATGGGGACATTCCTGATTTCCAGTCGCGCGTACGAACCCTGGTGCCATTGGTATCTGGGAAAATCAGGAATGTCCCCATTTTCCAGGAATGTCCCCATTTCTTCTATTCTTCCGCCATGTGCCGGTAACGAAAATCCACTGGCGGCGCGAACGTCTCCTTGATCGCGCGCGGCGACACCCAGCGCACGAGATTGAGCGCACTGCCCGCCTTGTCATTCGTGCCGCTCGCGCGACCGCCGCCGAACGGCTGCTGGCCTACGACCGCGCCCGTCGGCTTGTCGTTGATATAGAAATTGCCGGCGGCGAATCGCAGGGCGCTCGTCAGGCGCGCGATCTCGCTGCGGTCGCGGCAGAAAATCGCACCCGTCAGGGCATAGGGGCTGGCGCGGTCTGCCGCCTCCAGGGCGGCGTCCATGCGCTTGTCGGGGTAACGATACAGGGTGAGGACCGGGCCGAATATCTCTTCGCGCATCAGCTTCGTGTCCGGCGCATCGGCAACTACGACGGCAGGCTCGATGAACCAGCCCGTCGTATCGTCGCTTTTGCCGCCCTGAACAATCTCATGATCATCCGCGCCGCGCGCGTGATCGAGATAGCCAGTGATCGACGCGTAGGATTTCGCATCGATCACGGCGCACATGAAATTGCGGAAATCGAGCGGGGAGCCCATGCGGATCTGCGCGACTTGTGCCGTGAGCGCATCGAGCACACTGTCCCACAGACTCGCCGGAATAAACGCGCGGCTCGCGGCAGAGCATTTCTGGCCCTGATACTCGAAGGCGCCGCGCAGGAGCGCGGTGACGAGCGGCTCTATCTCGGCGCTCGGATGCGCAAACACGAAATCCTTGCCGCCCGTCTCACCGACAATGCGCGGATAGCTCCGGTAGCCCGCGATATTTTCGCCGATCTTGCGCCACATGGCCTGAAAGGTGCCCGTACTGCCGGTGAAGTGAATGCCGGCCAGCTCGGGGCTCGCGAGCGCCGGATTCCCGACATCCGGCCCGTCTCCGGGCAACAGGTTGATGACACCCGCCGGCAAGCCCGCAGCCTCGAGCACTTCCATGATCACGTGCGCGCTGAGGATCGAGGTGCTGGCCGGTTTCCAGAGCACAGTATTGCCCATCAATGCCGGCGCGGTCGGCAGGTTGCCGGCGATCGAGGTGAAGTTGAACGGCGTCACAGCCAGCACGAAGCCCTCGAGCGGCCGATGCTCGAGGCGGTTCCAGATACCCGGCGCCGAGGCCGGCTGCTCTTCGTACACTTGGCGCATGTATTGCGCATTGAAGCGCCAGAAGTCGATGAGCTCGCAGGCCGCATCGATCTCCGCCTGATAGACGGTCTTGCTTTGACCGAGCATGGTCGCCGCATTCATGCGGTCGCGAAACGGCCCGGCGAGGAGCTCGGCCGCCTTGAGAAAAACCGCGGCGCGATCCGGCCATGCCATGGCGCTCCAGTCCCGGTGGACCTTGCCGGCCGCGGCAATGGCGTGGCGCACTTCGGCGGCCCCGCATTTATGGAATCGCGCTAGCAATCGCGCGTGATCGTGCGGCGCATGGGCTTCACCGAGCTTGCCGGTCTCGATCAGCTCGCCGCCGATGCGCGCCGGGATCTCCAGCGGGTCCGCGCCGGCCATTGCCCTCAGCGTCGCCTTGAGCGACGCACGCTCCGCGCTGCCCGGCGAATACTCGCGCACGGGCTCGTTGCGGGGCAGCGGGGTGCGGGTGATCTGATCGTGGCTCATGGCGGGCCGCACAGTATACGTGCGGACCCGCAGCCATGAAACCGCGACTCAGGCCGCCGATCGCAGTTCCTTATCGGGGAGGCATCGCCCCCTCAAGGCATGGCGGTGGCGGTCGAGGAAGTCAGCTTGTCGATGTAATGCAGGGACTCGAAAGCACGCAAATCGAACTCGTCCTCGTCGATGGCGCGGTTCAGCCACACGCGCGCCTCGTCGTACTGGCCGAGATCAATGTATGAAGAGCCGATCCCGCGCAGGACACGGCCTTTCACAGCCGGCTGCAGCCCGAGCTTTTCGATGAGGTTCAAGGCCTCGCGATAGGCGCGGATGGCGGTCTCGGGACGCTCCAGCCGCTGCAGGACATATCCGGCCTCGATGCGCGCCTGTACTTCGTAGGGCGCGAAAGCCATGACCTTGTTCAGGGCGGCGATCGAGCCCACCCAATCGTTCTGGTGCGCGCGAGCGAGCCCGGCGATGAACAGGGCATCGCAATAGGTCGGCTCCAGCCACACCAGCGGCGCGGACCCGTAACCGGCGCGGAAACGCTCGAAGGCCGCCTGGTTCAGGAAACAGTGGTACTTGCCCGGCGAGGCCGCCATGGCGCGCTCGAACGAACCGGCCAGATCCAGCGCCACGCCCTCGGCGGCGTCGAGTTCACCCGCTTCGAGCAAGTGACCGGCCTGGAAGACGCGGTCGCGCAGTCCTTCAATCGTCAGCAGGCGGAACTCCGGCTTCGACGCATCGGCTGCCGGCGGGATAACCGTTGCCCAGGCTGAATCCCAGGCGGCCGGCATCAGCCAGGCGAGCAGTAAGAAGACTGGCGCTGCGAACTTCATGACCCTTTCCCCTCCACGGGATCTGACACTGCCGAGTCTAGCCATGCAGGTACGGGGAAACCGGACCTGGGTCGCAAAAACGAAGCCCGGCCGCGGATGTCGCTGCGGCTGGCGCGCGCGAAGGCATTCTGCCGTTAATTTTTTTCCCCCTCCCGAAGGCCGAGACTAGCAGAAGTTTGCGGGTCTGCAAACGAATATTTCAACGTAATCGCAAAATTACGTAGACTTCCTCATCAATTCGATGAATGTCGCTGCATCGCGACAAACGAGCTGGGGCCGCTCCATTCGAGTGTCCGCAAGGGTTCGATCGGACACGCCCGGGCTCAATCAAGACGGATCTGAATCAGCTCGACCGCACGGCGCAGGCCACGCGCCACAACGTCGCTCTGGCCGTGGCGCAGCATGACGTATCCGGCGCCCTCGTAGCCGGCCACCTGCAGTTCGCCGATCTGCGGCAACCTCGCTTCGACAACCAGTGCGCCGATCTCGCGCTGCGCCTGATCGAGACCGTCGATGACCCGCACACGACCGTGGCCCTGCCCGCGAAGATAAGCGGCCCCCGTCGACCAGCGGCGCTCGGGCACGCGGAACTCGTCGTAGATCATGAGTCGCGGCCAGGCCTGATAGAAATCCATCTCGCAGGCGTAGGAGATGAGGCTGGTGAATTGCGCGCCGGGCGGCCGCGCACCGACCTCCGATATCGCCACACTGCCATCCGGCCGGCGGAACCATTCCATGTGCGCCAGCCCATTCTCGAGTCCGAGCACCGTCAGAGCGCGTCCGGCGACCGCGCGAATGGCATCGAACTCCGGCGTGCCGATGTCCCGCGGCAAATGAACGCACCACTGCATCCAGGGATTTTCGATGACTTCGAGCGGAGTTGGCGTGTAACGCGATATCGAGTGCCAGACTACGCGTCCGTCGAGCACCACGCTGTCGAAAGAGTGCTCCTCGCCGGTCATGAACTCCTCGAAAAGCGCCGGATGCCACGGGCGCGGCGCGTGCCGCTCGAGATATCGCCGGAGATCTGCGTCATTTGCGAGTCGGTAGGTACCGGTGGCGCCCGCTCCGGCAGGCGGCTTGACGACCACTGGATAGCCGGTCCCGGCGATCAGCTCATGCGCCTGCTCCGCGCGCTCGACCAGTCGGTGACGCGCGCAGGGAATGCCGGCCGCGTGCAGTACGCTCTTCATCCGCGCCTTGTCACGGAAATTGCGCGAGGTCTCGACGTTAACGCCAGGCAGGCCGAGCGCTTCGCGAACCTCCGCGAGCGGCACCTGGAGCTGCTCAAGCGTGCCGATCAGCCGGTCGACATGACCCATGCGCGTCTGCAGCGTGCGGACGGCATCGAGGATCATCTGTGCGTCGAGCCCGTCGGCGACGCGCCAGTGCGCGGCCAGTCGCGAGCGCAACACCGGCGGTAGCTTCTCTGACGGATCCTGGCTGATGACGCCGAGGCGCACGCCCGGCAGAAGCGCCGCGCCTTCCACGAAACGCAGCGTGGTTTCCATGAAGAACGGGACGACGAAAATGACGTTGGGCATGCCTGGACCCGATTGGCGGGGCGTGCCGGGTCTGGTATTTCGGTAGTGTCGCGGCACGCCGCAACGGTGCCGTATTGTATCGCGGCAAGTTACCGGGAAGTGATCCGAAAGATACCGAAGCCCGGCGCTATGCCTCGCCGCCGGCCGTTATTGCATCACTCGATCGTCGGCCCGGAGGACGCCATCAGCTTTTGACCACGCGGCGGCGCCTCGTGAGCCGCGGCCGTCGGCCGCCGCTCGGTCTCGACAAGCTCGGGAATCACCAGCTTCGTGCCTGGACGCACGTTGTCGAGATCGATATCGGGATTGTATTGCCTGAGCAGCCAGACCGGCACGCCGTAGCGACGTTGCGCGAGCACCCAAAGCGATTCTCCGCGCTGCACGACGTGCGTCTGCGTGTTGCGAATCTGGTGCGTCACGAAGAACTCCTCCTGCAGCGATCGTTGATAGTCGACGCGGCGACGCTCGAACTCGGCAGGCTCGACGCGCGAGAAATCGAGTTTCAGGCGCCGGCCGATGACCACCGGCCGCGAGAAGCTCATGCCGTTGATACGCCGCAGCTGGCTCGCACGCAAATCGAGCCACTCGGCGTAATGGCCGAGCGTCTCCGCTGCCTGCACCTCGATGGTTGCATCGTCGGCCACAGTGTAGTCGCCGGGATCGGCGCTCAACGCCGGGTGCGCACCGGCAAGCACTTGCGGGCCGAGACGCGCCGCCTCCTCACCGGAAGTCGGCTCGGCCGACTCGACTGCCGCGACCTCAGCAGCGCTCAATTCGGGTTCGCTGGCGGTAATTGCCACGACATCGGCCACCTGCTCAGCCTCGTCCGCCGCCGGACCCGTGTCGGCGACCACCGCCTCCGCGGAAGCGACCACGACGTGCTCATCGGGCGCCACCGCGAGGCGGATCCTCTGCCCGACGGCGATGCGATTCCTGTCAGACAGGGCATTCCAGGCCAGTAATGCGTTCTCCGAAAGATTGAAACGGCGCGCGATGGATGAGAGGGAGTCGCCGCGGCGCACCACGTAAACGCCATCGGCCGGGGGGACCGTGATCTCCGCGGCCGACGATGCCGCACCGGCGGCCGGCAACCGCATGACCTGGCCGGCGCGAATGCTGTGGCGGTTACCGAGCGCGTTCAGATCGACGAGCTCCTGGATGCTCGCCCCATAACGCGTGGCGATGGTCGACAAGGTGTCGCCACGCACGATCTGGTGAAACAGGTCCGGCGTCTGCTCCGAAAACCGCTCGGCATCCGGAATGCCGGCCATGAGTTCGCCGACCGGACGCGACAGGGCGCGGCGCGGCAGGCGCAGCGTGTATCCGCTCGGCACGTGCTTGCTGCCGCTCCAGACGGAAGCCATCAGCGCCGGGTTGCTCTTCATCAGCGTCGCGCGATCGACGCCGAAGGCGTGCTCGAGCGCGGTCACGGACAGGAAATCCGGCAACTCGACCACTTCGTATTCGAGCGCCGGCGTGCGGCGAACGGCACCGAAATATTTCTCCGGGTTGCGATCGACATCCAGCGCCGCGAGAAACGCGACGTAGAAATTGCGCGAGGCGAAGCCGAAGGTACGCCCCCTGTACTGGCGCACAATGGTAAGAATATCCGACGTGCCGTGCAGGCGGATCGCGCGGCGCATGCCTGCCGCGCCATGATTGTACGCCGTCAGCGCGAGCGGCCAGGTGCCGGTGACCTCATAGTTGTGCCGGAGCAGTTGTGCTGCGGCCAGTGTCGAGGCGAAAGGATCCAGACGTTCGTCGATCACATGATCGATATGCATGTAGCGCCGGCCCGTGGAGCGGGTGAATTGCCACATGCCCGCTGCGCCGACGTGCGAGTAAGCCGCGGGATTGAACGAGGATTCGACGTGCGGCAAGACTGCGAGCTCCTGCGGCAGCCCCGCGTCCTCGAACACCTCGCGGATGTGCGGCATCCAGGCGCCTGAACGGACGAGGCCTTCGCGGAAACGGTCGGACTGGCCGAGCTGGAAGCGCAGATCGCCGACGCCCTCCGCCAGCCGCGCAGCGCTGATGCCCTCAGGCCAAAGCGCGAGCACACGCGCTTCCTCGGCCGAGAGTCCCTGCCGCGCGCCGGTGGCGAGCTTTTTCAGGATTCGGCCGTAACGCTCCTTGGCGTCCGCGACCTGGACGTTTCGGGCGCGCTGACTCGCGCCCGGCGTCAATCGCAGCGTCTCGTAAACGATCGACAGATCCCGTGCGTCATGCAGGAAACCGCTCTGCGTGTCGACTTCCGTGTAGACGCGTGTCCAGAACCGCACGTCCGGCTCGAGCTCCGCAGGGCGCGGAAAGTCGTCGGCCATTGCCAGCGGCGCGCACAGTGCCACGACGGCGCACAGCGCCAGACGTCTGGATGCTTTCATTGCCCCTCCGGATCGATGCTGGAAGCGGATGCTCACTTATACCCGATCCCGCCCCCGCATCAGAAGCATGGGCGTCACAGATCAGCTTCAGGTCAGCCCGAGCACCCCGACAACGATCAGATAAATGGCCACGATGTAATTCAGCAGGCGCGGCACAATGAGGATCGCAATGCCGGCGAGGATGGCGAGAATCGGCTCCAGCGCGAGATTGATGGTCATTCCTGAATTCTCCGGGGGTGGATACAGCGCGGGCATTGTCACGTACGCCGTACATGCAGGCAATTGCAGACAGTGCGCCATGCGGCCCGCCACGGCGACATGCGGGGCTCAGGACCTGCCTTGCAAATATTGCACGCCCATATGCGGGCTTGTTGCTATATAGCGACAAGTCGGCCGTGCTTTGGCTGCGCGGCCGGCTGAATTCACTTCAAAAACCCACTAGCCAGGGACAACTTATTGTTTAACATGAATTTTTTCAGCTTGGCACGAGGCTTGCTACATCTTACCCGCAGACCTCAGGAAGGGGTCTCGCCCAAAGCATCAACGACATTCATTTCAGGAGGATTTTATGAAAAAGCAACTAGCTATCGTTCTCGGCATGTCACTCGCCGCCGGCGCCGCCGTTGCGGGCAATGAAGGTGAGTACACCGAGTCCGACACGATGGACACGGAAACGACGTCACAGTCCGAGATCCTGGATTCGGCAGAGCTGGATTCGGGAGAGGACATGACGGGAGAGGACATGGGAACGTCGACGGCGATGAACTTCGAAGATCTCGACGTCAATCAGGACAGCCTGATCAGTGAGCAGGAAGCCACTGATTCGCAGCTTCTGGACTCCGAGGCTTTCGCAAGCGCCGACACCAACCAGGATGGTTATCTGTCGCAGACTGAGTTCGACGCGCAGGGCAGCGCCTCGATCGAGGACCCGGCCGAACTCGAGACCGAGACCGAGACTGAGATCGACGACGCCAGCTAAGGCCTGGTCGGACATTTAACGACAGACCAATGACCAATGGGAGACAGGGACGTCCCCACCCCTTCAGGGTTTTTCGCGACAGGTGACAGGGAAGTCACCGCTCTGTCGGGCTCGAGGCTGCGAGACAGGAGAAGCGCATGAATAAGGACCATTCGATCAAGGGCGCGCTGCTGGCTTCGCTGCTGGCGGCGGGCGCCGTTGCAGCTCAGGCACCGCCGGAGCCGCCTGGCGCACAGACCATGCCCGGCGAGCAGGTCGCACCGACTTTCGAGTCCGTCGATGTCAACCAGGACAGCCTGATCAGCGAGCAGGAAGCGACGAGCGCCAAGGCGATGACGCCGGAGGCGTTCACGGCTACAGATGCCAACAAGGACGGCTACCTGTCGCGCGAGGAGTTCGATCAGGGCGCCTGACCATCGCTGGACCAATCACCGCCGGCGGCACGGATGCCCACAGGGATTTCATGCGGCGGGCCATGGGCGACAGGGATGTCGCCCTCTTTTTTTGGGTCAAATCCAGCTGAGCAGCATCCCGGGCTGCCGGCGCAGCCACGGCTGGCCAATTGGAGGAGAGCCGTATCTCTTCGATTTCCCGGCTTGGCACAAAGCTTGCTACGTAAAGCTTGCTACGTATTAATCGGAAACCTCGGGACGGGGTTTTCCTGGCCCAAAGCATCAATGACTTTTACAGGAGGTTACACATGAAAAAGCAACTGGCTATTGTTCTCGGCATGTCACTCGCTGCCGGCGCCGCTGTTGCCAATGGCAATAACGAGGGCGAGGGCGAGTATACGCAGCCGGAAACGTCCGCGGATACGGGCATTGAGTCCGAGACGTCCACGGACACCGCATCGCCGACGAACTTCGAAGACCTCGACGTCAATCAGGACACCCTGGTCAGTGAGCAGGAAGCCACTGACTCGCAGGTTCTGGATTCGGAGGCATTCGCCGCCGCGGACGCCAATCAGGATGGTTATCTGTCCAGTACGGAATTCGACGCCAGCGTTGACGCGGGTTCCAATCTGTCCGTCCCTGCGACCGAACACCAGAAAGAGGTTATTGAGGAAGAGGTCCTTGGAGACGACGCCGGCTAAGGCGAAATTCGAGCGATGAGGCTATGGGCGACAGGGATGTCGCCCTCTTTATTTGGCCGGACACCCGGAGGGCGCCCCCGCTGAAGCACCGGCGCGCGGGCTTCATGCCCGCACCGCTATCCGATTCTCCACGCCATGCACGCCGAGGATGCACCAGGCATCCAGCTCGGCGTGCTTTTTCTGCTCGTCGCTGTGCACCAGGCCCTCGAGCAATACGACACCGGCGTGCGTTTCGGCGCGAATCTGGCTGGCATCCAGCGAGGGATCTTTCTCGAAAACCAGCCTCAAGGCATCCGTGATCTCGTCGTCGCTGTCTTCTTCGCGCGGGCGCACCAGGAGGCGGTTGTCGACATCAGCCACGCCCGGCGTCCACCACGCCAGCACATCGGCAAAACGGCGGTGCGAAAGGCTTTCGACTTCGCCAGCCAAGGTCACAACGCCATCATCGACGTCGAGCAGAAGGTTGCGCCCGCCGCCCCGAGATGCCTTCCCGGCCTCCTCGCGGAGCTGGATGCGATAGCCGCCGAATACGGGCTCCGACGCAAGCCGGGCGTAGAGCGTCTCGACAATTGCACCGTTCCCGCGTGCCCGGGTCACCTTTACACGAAGCTGGTCGAGCGTGCTGCCGACGCCTCGCATCGACGCTACGCGGTGCGCAATGCGACGTTTCACACCCACGTCCAGAACCTCGCCACGCAGCACGACGCTGCCGTCACGCAGCTCGACCTCTACCGCCGGCTGCGCGTCCAGGTCTATGGCACCGTCCCGTTCGAGGGCCGCGCGGATTGCTGCAGCCAGTCCTTTCGACGAATCCATTTGTGCTCCAGGATGAACGCGTACACGTTACTTTAGCAGACGGCGCCGGGTGTCCGCCGATAACCGGGATAGCGCTCGCGGTCGTCACGCAGGGCGGGTGGCAAGCATATTGCATAGAAGCGGCAACCGATCGCAGGCAGACCATGAGTTTCACGTCCATCAATCCCGCCAACGAAACCCTCATCCAGGAAATCGACGCCTGGGACGACGAGCGTACTCAGCACGCGCTCGACCATGCCGCGCGCACGGCTTCCGTATGGGCGGCGGAGACACAGGATACGCGCGCCGGGCGACTCCGCGATGCCGCCGGGGTGTTGCGCGACCGGCGTGACAAGCTGGCCCGCCTGATGACCACAGAAATGGGCAAGCTCATCAGCGAGGCGCGCGCCGAGATAGACAAGTGTGCGCTGACCTGTGATTTCTACGCACAACATGCCGCGGGTTTTCTGGCGGACGAGCCGATCGATACGGATGCCGGCAAGAGCTATGTGGCGTATCAGCCGCTCGGTGTGGTGCTGGCGATCATGCCGTGGAACTTCCCGTTCTGGCAGGTGTTCCGTTTCGCTGCCCCCGCGCTCGCAGCCGGGAACGTCTGCCTGCTCAAGCACGCCTCGAACGTGTCGCTCTGCGCGCTAGCGATCGAGGACGTGTTTCAGGATGCAGGGTTTCCCGACGGAGCTTTTACGACGCTGCTCGTCGACACCGACAGGATCGGCGGCATCATCGAAGATCCGCGCGTGCGAGCGGTCACGCTGACCGGCAGCGAACCGGCCGGCCGCTCGGTTGCCGGGATTGCGGGCGCGCACCTCAAGAAAACGGTGCTCGAGCTCGGCGGCTCGGATGCCTTTGTCGTACTGGACGACGCCGATCTCGAGCTGACCGTCGAAAACGCCGTCAAGTCGCGTTTTCAGAACGCCGGCCAGAGCTGCATTGCGGCGAAGCGATTCATCGTGACGCCGGGCATCGCCGAGGATTTCCTCGAGCACTTTCGCGAGGCGGTGCTCGCGCTCGAGCCTGGCGACCCGCTGGAGGAATCGACGTCGCTGGCTCCCATGGCCCGCGGCGACCTGCGAGACGGTCTGCACGAACAGGTCCGTGACGCGCTCGAACGCGGCGCCACCGCGGTGACCGGCTGCGCGCCGATCGATGGCCGGGGCTTCTTTTATTGCGCTTCGATCCTGGACGGCGTGAAGCCCGATATGCGCGCATTTACGGAAGAGCTGTTCGGTCCGGTGGCGACCGTCATCCGCGCGCAGAACGAACAGGACGCGCTCAACATCGCCAATGAGTCGCCCTTCGGCCTCGGCGGCAGCGTGTGGACCCGCGACGCGGACCGCGGCGAGCGCCTTGCGCGCCGCCTCGAATGCGGCGCGGCCTTCGTCAACGGCCTGGTCAAGAGCGACCCCCGCCTGCCGTTCGGGGGCGTCAAGCATTCCGGTTATGGCCGCGAACTGTCGCGTCACGGCATCCGGGAGTTCGTCAACGCCAAGAGCGTCTGGATTCATTGAATCTCGTCGCCAGTCGATTAGACTAACGCCGGTCTCGTCGCGAGCCGCGTTATCATGCTCTTGACTGTAGGGCCGAATTCAATCGTGCCAACCGCGCCGACGAGGCTGACTGACGCGCAAGCGCCCGGTGCGCGGTTGGCTGCGAAACAATCATCGACCGCGAATTGTCTCTTCACAGACGCCAATCGAAGCCTGTGCGACCTTGTTGGAGACTTCCTTGCCGTTCGGTAAATCGTTGTCCGTGCCAAGAACGGCGGGTTGAAACCCGCCCTGCGACATGGAATTCAAGGATTACTACCAGATACTCGGCGTCCAGCGCGATGCGACGCAGGATGACATCAAACGCGCCTATCGCAAGCTGGCGCGCAAGTACCATCCGGATGTCAGCAAGGCGCCCGACGCCGAAACGCGTTTCAAGGAAGTCGGCGAGGCCTACGAGGTCCTGAAGGACGCCGAGAAGCGCGCCGCCTACGATCAGTTCGGCAGCCGCTGGAAACAGGGCCAGGATTTCCGTCCGCCGCCGGACTGGGACGCGGGCTTCGAGTTCTCGGGCGATGTGGCGGGGGCGAGCGGCTTCAGCGATTTCTTCGAGACCCTGTTCGGCCGCGCGCGCAGCGGCGGCCCGGGCTTCGGACAAGGCCACGGCGCCGGTGCACTGCGCATACGCGGCCAGGATCACCACGCGCGCATCCTCGTCGACCTCGAAGACTCCTTTCGCGGCGCGACTCGCAGCGTCACGTTGCGCGCGCCGGAGGTCGAGAACGGTCGTGTCACGACGCGCGAGCGCACGCTCAACGTCAAGGTCCCGCGCGGCATCATCGCCGGACAGCGCATCCGCCTGCCCGGCCAGGGCGCGCCGGGCATCGGCGGCGGCGAGAAAGGCGATCTGTATCTCGAAGCCGATTTCAGGCCCCATCCGCTGTTTCGCGCAGAGAAGCGCGACATTCATCTCGAGCTGCCGGTCACGCCCTGGGAGGCCGCGCTCGGCGACAG
>JACDCP010000196.1 GCA_013817465.1 Gammaproteobacteria bacterium
TCGGGGTGGAGGTCGGCAGGAACACGAGACCGTTTTGCGTGTCCACGGACAGCGGCGCCCAGGCATTTGACGCGCCGGTTCGCTCCGCGCTGCCCGGTTGCCAGGTGCTATAGGCCGGGTCCGCCGCATCTTTCGGGATCGGATCCCATGCCCACAGAACCTTACCCGTACGCGCATCGAGCGCGCGGACGATGCCGCGTGCCAGCTCTACGCCGCCGTTATCGCCGATAGCCGAACCCACGATGATCGTGTCACCGAGAATCGCCGGCGGCGAAGTGATCGTGTATTCGCCGGGCTCGGTCGGGCGCACATCGACAGTCATGTTTACCCTGCCCTGTTCGCCGAATTCCGTGCAGGGCCTGCCGGTTTCCGCGTCCAGTGTATGCACGAAGCCGGTCAAGGTGCCGAAGAACACCCGATGGGCGCAGGCCGCGTCGGCCGGCAGGCCGGCGTCATGCCAGAGGCTCACTCCCCGGGAAGCTACTTCCGCGTAGTGTTCGTCTTTCGGAATCCCCGCATCGAACCGCCATTTCTGCCGGCCCGTCCTGGCATCCACGGCGAAGGCTTTGTTGAAGCCGGTCGTAAAATACAGCGCGCCGCGCCAGAACACGGGCGTCGCCTCGAAGGTCATCTTGTGCGCGCTCGCGTACCCCGCTCCGGTCTCGCCGGTGCGAAACGTCCACACGATCTCGAGCGTATCCACGTTAGCACGCGTAATCTGCGCAAGTCCGGAGTACTTCTTACCGCCCGCGTCGCCGCCGTAGTATGGCCAGTCCGAGAATGCGCGGGTCGTTGGCTCAATGGTTGAAACTGGCGCTTGTGCCCAGGCGGCGGCCCAGAGAAGGCCGGATAACCAGAGAGTGTGTCGCAAAGGTTTAACCCCTGCGCGGCCGGGGCCGCGATTTTTTTTGCTATGTTACTCGCATGACGAACCGGATATCACCCAGTCGCTACAGCCGCCATATCGCATTGCCGGAGATCGGCGACGCGGGGCAGCTCCGCATCGAGCGGTGCACGGCCGCGATCGTCGGCCTCGGCGGTCTGGGTTCGCCTGCGGCACTGTATCTGGCCGCGGCAGGTGTCGGCCGGCTCATCCTGAACGACTTCGACAAAGTCGACGTGACAAATCTGCAGCGGCAAATTCTTTACGACGATGGAGACGTCGGCGTGGCAAAGACCGCAGCCGCGGCGGGCCGTCTCGCACGACACCGCACGGGCGCATACTTCGAGCTGATTGATCAGCGGTTGCCGCCCGACGGGCTGCGCGAGCTTGCGGCACGTTGCGACGTGGTGCTCGATGGCTCGGACAACTTCGGCACGCGCTTCGCCGTGAACGAAGCATGCGTCCGCGCAGGCACGCCGCTCGTCTCCGGTGCGGCCATCCGCTTCGAAGGCCAGCTCGCGGTATTTCGCAACGATCTGCCGGATAGCCCATGCTATCGCTGCTTGTACGAGGAGACCGACGAATCGCTCGAGGACTGCGCCGGCAGCGGCGTCCTCGGGCCGCTGGTCGGTGTCATCGGCAGCTTCATGGCCGTCGAAACGCTCAAAGTCCTGACGGGCGCCGGGCAAACAGCGCATGGACGGCTGCTTTCCTTCGACGCGCTGAATGCGGAATGGCGTTCCGTCAGCCTGAAGCGCGATCCGGCGTGCCCGGTCTGCGCAAGCCGGCCGCGCGCCGCCGCCGATGCGGACGGCTAGGCGGCGCGGCGCCCTGCACCGACTCTGGTCGTTCGTCTGGAAGCTCGTATTCTCTCTCGTTGCATTGACCATGCTCGTCACGCTTGCGCTGCGCTGGGTCGCGCCGCCGACGAGCGCTTTCATGATTCAGCATCATCTTGGCAAAGGTCGTGCTCTGATCGCTCGCCACTGGGTGCCTTGGGAACAGATATCGCCTGATGCAGCGCTCGCAGTGGTCGCCGCAGAAGACCAGAAGTTTCCCGCCCACCGGGGTTTCGATGTGAAATCGATCCGGAAGGCGGTCGAAGAGCACGTCGATGGGGAGCCGCTGCGCGGCGCCAGCACGATCTCGCAGCAAGTGGCGAAGAACCTGTTTCTGTGGCCGGCGCAGAGCTTCGCCCGTAAAGGCATCGAGGCGTATTTCACTTTGCTCATCGAGCTCATGTGGCCCAAGCAGCGCATTCTCGAGGTATATCTGAACATCGCCGAGTTCGGCCCCGGGATTTATGGCGTCGGCGCCGCAAGCGAGCTCTATTTCGGTAAGTCCCCGGCGGAGTTATGGCCCGCAGACGCTGCGCTGCTTGCAGCGGTGTTGCCGAATCCGAAGCGGCTCAGCGCGGCGCGTCCGTCGGAATACGTACGCGCGCGCCAGGCCTGGATCCTCGGCCAGATGCGGCTGCTCGGCGGTCCGGCGTATCTCGAGGTTTTGTAGGACGCCCCGAAATGGGGACATTCCTGATTTTCGCTGTGCGCGAGGACCAGGAATTGAGGCGCAAGAAAATCAGGAATGTTCCCCTTTCCGCTACGCGGCGTCAGCCTCGTAGCCCAGGATCGGCGAAAGCCAGCGCTCCACCTCGGCGAAAGTCATGCCCTTGCGCCGCGCATAGTCCTCGACCTGGTCGCGGCCGATTCTGCCGACTGAAAAGTAACGCGCGCCGGGATGCGAGAAATAGAAGCCGCTGACGGCCGCAGTCGGCAGCATGGCGTATGACTCAGTGAGGCGAATGCCCGCCCGGCTTTCCGGGTCGAGGAGCCGCCACAACGCCGCTTTCTCAGTGTGATCGGGGCAGGCCGGATAGCCGGGCGCGGGACGGATGCCCCGGTAGGCTTCCCGGATGCGCTGGCGATTGGAAAGATCCTCGTCCGCAGCATAACCCCAATGGCGCTTGCGCACCTGCTCGTGCAGGTATTCGGCGAACGCTTCGGCGAGGCGGTCGGCGAGCGCCTTGAGCAGAATGGCGTTGTAATCGTCGTTATCGGCAGCGAAGCGCGCCAGCGGTTCCTCGATGCCGAGGCCCGCGGTGACCGCGAATGCGCCGATGAAATCCTCGACGCCGGTTTCGCGCGGCGCGATGTAATCGGCGAGGCAGTCGTGGCTCTGCCCGGTGGGCTTGCGTTTCTGCTGGCGCAGATGATGCAGGCGCAGGAGGACATTCTTGCGCGCGTCGTCCGCGTAGACCTCGATGTCATCGTGACCGATGCTGTTCGCCGCAAAAAAGCCGATGACACCGCGCGCCTGAAGCCATCGTTCGTCGATGACCCGATCCAGCAGGGACCGCGCGTCTCTGTACAGCGACCGGGCCGCTTCGCCGACGACTTCGTCCTGCAGTATGTCCGGAAACTTGCCGGCAAACTCCCAGGCATTGAAGAAAGGCATCCAGTCAATGTAATCGACCAACGTCGTGAGCGGCACCTTATCGAGCAACTGCACGCCCATTTCAGCCGGCCTGGGCGGCATATAGTCACTCCATCCGCCTTCGAAGCGGTCCGCGCGCGCATCGGCGAGCGAAAGCTCCGGGCCCTTGGTCGACTTGCCGCGGTGCCGGTCACGCCGCCGCGCGCACTCGTCCTTGATTTTGTTGATGTACTGGACCTTGGCGGATTTCGTTACCAGGGTCTGCGCAACGCCGACCGAGCGCGAGGCGTCCTTGACGTAAATGACGGGACCGTCGTAAGCGGGGTCAATACGCACTGACGTGTGCACCGGCGAAGTCGTCGCCCCGCCGATCAGTAGCGGCAGGTCGAACTTCTGGCGCTGCATCTCCTTCGCCACATGGACCATTTCATCGAGCGATGGCGTGATGAGCCCTGACAGGCCGATGATGTCCGCCTTCTCGCGCCGCGCGGCCTCGAGGATTTTCTCGCAGGACACCATCACCCCTAGATCGATCACCTCGAAATTGTTGCACTGGAGCACCACGCCGACGATGTTCTTGCCGATGTCGTGCACGTCGCCCTTCACCGTCGCCGTGACGATCTTGCCGTTCGAGCGCCGGACGCCGCCTTTCTCCGCTTCGATATACGGCACGAGATAAGCGACTGCCTTTTTCATGACGCGTGCGGACTTGACGACCTGCGGCAGAAACATCTTTCCGGCGCCGAACAAATCGCCGACCACGTTCATGCCGTCCATGAGGGGGCCTTCGATGACATCGAGCGGCTTCGTCGCCGCCCGCCTCGCCGCTTCCGTATCCTCGATCACATACTCGTCGATACCCTTGACGAGCGCGTGCTTCAGCCGCTCGACGACCGGCAGCTTTCGCCATTCCAGATCGCGCTTGTCCTGCTTCGCCTCGCCATCGCCGCGATAGCGCTGCGCAAGCTCGAGCAGGCGCTCGGTGGCATCGTCGCGGCGGTTGAGAACGACGTCTTCCACGACGTCGCGAAGGTCCCGCGGAATGTCCTCGTAGATCGCGAGCTGGCCGGCGTTGACGATACCCATGTCCATGCCGGCGGCGATAGCGTGATAAAGGAACACGGAATGCATCGCCTCGCGCACCGGATCGTTGCCGCGGAACGAAAACGAGACATTGCTCACGCCGCCGCTGATGAGCGCGTGCGGCAGGGCTTCCTTGATCGCGCGCGTCGCTTCGATGAAGCCTCGCGCGTAGTCGTTGTGCTCCTCGATGCCGGTCGCCACAGCGAAGATATTCGGGTCGAAAATGATGTCCTCGGGCGGGAAGCCGAGCTTCTGCGTCAGAATCCCGTAGCAGCGCCGGCAAATCGCGAGCTTGCGCTCGACGCTATCCGCCTGGCCCTGCTCATCGAAAGCCATGACGATGACCGCTGCGCCGTAGCGGCGGACTTTCCTCGCGTGCTCGACGAATGCCGCCTCACCTTCCTTGAGGCTGATCGAGTTGACGATCGACTTGCCCTGCACGCACTTGAGGCCCGCCTCGATCACCGACCACTTCGAGGAGTCGACCATGACGGGCACGCGCGCGATATCGGGCTCGACAGCGATGAGGTTGAGGAACTTGTGCATCGCCGCCTCGGAATCGAGCATGCCCTCGTCCATGTTGACGTCGATGATCTGCGCGCCGTTCTCGACCTGCTGGCGAGCAACGTCGAGCGCGCTCCCGTAGTCGTCCGCCTCGATGAGCTTGCGGAACCGCGCCGAGCCCGTGACGTTGGTGCGTTCGCCGGCATTGACGAACAGGCTGTCCGGGCCGATCTCGAGCGCTTCGAGGCCGCTCAGGCGGCAGCGCACCGGAATGTCCGGGATCCGGCGTCGGGCCAGCGGCTCGATGGCCTCACGCAGCTCGCGGATATGCGCGGGCGTCGTGCCGCAGCAGCCGCCGACGATGTTCAGGAAGCCGCTTTCGGCAAATTCTTTTAAGATTGCAGCGGTCTGCCCGGGCGTCTCATCGTATTCGCCGAATGCGTTCGGCAGCCCCGCATTCGGATGGGCGCTGACGTAGGTGTCGGCGATGCGTGACAGCTCAGCGATGTACGGACGCAGGTCTGCCGCGCCCAGCGCACAATTCAGACCGACCACCAGCGGTCGCGCATGACGCACGGAGTTGTAGAACGCCTCCGTGGTCTGCCCGGACAGCGTGCGCCCGGAAGCATCCGTGATGGTGCCCGAGATCATGACCGGGAGATCGATGCCCGTCTGCTCGCGGACTTCGGCGATAGCGTACAACGCGGCTTTGGCGTTCAGGGTATCGAAGATTGTTTCCACGAGCAGGATATCGACGCCGCCCTCGATGAGGGCGCGCGTGGCCTCGGCATAGGTCTCGACCAGCGCATCGAAAGTGATATTGCGAAAACCCGGGTCGTTGACGTCGGGCGACAGCGAAGCGGTACGGTTCGTCGGTCCGATCGAGCCCGCGACGAAGCGCGGTGTGCCGTGTCGTACCGTGTAGTCGTCCGCGGCCGCCCGCGCGATTCGCGCGGCCTCGAGATTGATCTCGCGGACCAGCTCCTGCATGCCGTAATCCGCCATGGACGGCGCGTTGGAAGTGAAAGTGTTGGTCTCGATGATGTCGGCGCCGGCCTCGAGAAACGCGCAATGCACTTCCGCGACGATTTCGGGTCGCGTCAGCGACAGGAGACCGTTGTTGC
>JACDCP010000197.1:0-1108 GCA_013817465.1 Gammaproteobacteria bacterium
GACACCGCCCGACCCAGGACGACCACCGATCGGCCGTCGCTTCGAGCCGCACCTGATAATCGTCATTCGGCCGGGCCGGCCGGTGCGAGGGGTGGTAGGCCAGCGTGAACGGCGTGACGGCGTCGGTGGAGGCGCTGAACTCAGCGACGGTGCTCATGTCCTCGCCCTTCAGTTCAACGGGTGTGCGCAGCTGCAGCGCATCAGGCCCGGCGACGGCGCTCAGCCCATAGTCCTGGCGGCGCACCCAGGGCACGATGCGGCCGTAGCCAGAGCGTATCGTGAGGTCCATGCGCATGCGCACGCAGCCTTCGTCGGCACGCACGAGGCGGACCACATCCACGTAGTGCTCATCGTCGGTGAACGGCATGAAGTCGATGAGCGTGACCTTGCCATCGTCGGTCTCGAAGCTGGTCTCGAGGATCGCGGTGCCGGGCCGATAGCGGCGGCTGATGCGGCGGACTTCGCCCGCCGGCGCGATCCGCCAGCAGCCATGCTCGGGCCCGCCGAGCAGCGATGCGAAGCAGGCGTCGCAGTCGAAGCGAGGCAGGCAGAGCCAGTCGATGGAACCATCGCGCGCCACCAGGGCGCCGGTCACGGTGTTGCCTATGAAGCCGTAGTCTTCGATAGGCTTGCTCATGTTTCAGCCATTGCGGCGGAGGTCGGCGTCTCAACAGATGCGCGGCAACTGTTCGCCGACCAGCATGTCGACGATGCGCTCGCCACCGAAAGCCGTTTCGAGAATCACGAGCCCGGCGGGTTCCCGCGATATCTCGCCGATGATTGCCGCCTCGAGCCCGTCCGGGTGGCCGCGCATCGCCTCGATCAGTCGCGCCGCCTCCGCCTCCGGCACGACCGCCACCAGTTTGCCTTCGTTGGCGAGGTAGAGCGGGTCGAGACCGAGAATCTCGCACAGGCCTCTGACTTCGCCACGGACCGGCACCGCCGTTTCGCGTACGCGGATGCAGCAGCTCGAGCTTTGCGCAAACTCATTGAGCACGGTGGCGATGCCGCCGCGGGTGGCATCGCGCAGGCAGTGCACGTCGGGACAGGCGGCCAGCAGCGCCTGGATCAGGCCATGCAGCGAGCAGCAGTCGCTTTCGATCGGCAC
>JACDCP010000197.1:1118-6020 GCA_013817465.1 Gammaproteobacteria bacterium
GCGCGTCGCATCGCGCAGACAACGGATCTGCGGGCTGGCAGCCAGCATCGTGCGCACGAGGTCATGCAGAGAACGGCAGTCGCTCTCCACGCGCGTTTCGAGCTCGAGATCGCCACGCGCGCTCAGCACCGCCGTCCCGTGCTCGCCGATGGAGCCGCTCAGCACGACGACGTCGCCCGCACAGGCCCGATCGGCGGCAAGCTCGATATCCGCCGGCACGATGCCGATTCCCGCCGTATTGATGAACAGCCTGTCAGCCGCGCCGCGCGGTACGACCTTGGTGTCGCCCGTCACGATCGTCACACAAGCCACCTGCGCAGCGCGCTGCATCGAATCCGCGACGCGGCGCAGGTCCGCGAACGAGAAACCCTCCTCGACGATGATGCCGCAGCTCAGGTACAACGGTATGGCGCCGCCGACCGCGAGATCGTTGACCGTGCCGTTGACCGCCAGCGTGCCGATGTCGCCGCCGGGAAAAAACAACGGGTCGACGACGAAGCTGTCGGTCGTGAACGCGAGTCGATCGCCGCGCGCGCTCAGATCGCCGAGCGGCAGGCGCGCCTGATCTTCGAGCGGCGCGAGCCAGGGATTGGCGAACCGCGACACGAACACATCATCAATGAGATCGCGCATGGCCTTTCCCCCGCCGCCGTGCGCGAGCGTGACGGTGTCGCCGCGGACCTTGCCGCTGCGCCGGCGCGGATTCTGTGTTGCGCTTGCGCGGGCGCTCATGCGCCGGCCGGAGCGCCGGCCTTACGGCGGCGGATCACTTCTGCGAGATCGATGCCGCCGTAGTTGAAGTAAGCCGCGCAGGCGCCTTCCGATGACACCATGAGCGCGCCCAGCGGCATCTCGGGCGTGCAGGCCGTGCCGAACACCTTGCATTCCCACGGCCGGATGACGCCTTTCAGGACCTCGCCGCACTGGCAGGCCTTCGGGTCGGCGATGCGCAGGTTCGGAAGCGTGAACTTCCGTTCGGCATCGAAGCGGGCGTACTCGCGGCGCATGCGCACGCCCGAATAGTCGATGGAGCCGAGACCGCGCCATTCGAAATATTCGCGCAGTTCGAATACGCGATGGATCGCGGAGAGCGCCTGGCGGTTGCCGGCGCGCGGCACGATACGCCGGTACTGATTCTCCACCTCGCAGCGTCCCGCCGCGAGCTGCTCGAGCAGCATCCAGATTCCCTGCAGGATATCGAGCGGCTCGAAGCCGGAAATCACGATCGGCCTGCGATAGTCCCGGGCGATGAACTCGTAGGGCTCGAGGCCGATGATCATGCTGACGTGACCCGGCCCGAGGAAGCCGTCGAGGCGCAGATCCGGCGAATCGAGGATCGCCTTGATGGTCGGCACGATGGTGATGTGATTGCAGAACAGCGAGAAATTGTCGATGCCGTCTCGCTCGGCCTGCAGCACCGTGAGCGCCGTGCTCGGCATGGTCGTCTCGAAGCCCAGGCCGAAGAAGACGATCTCGCGGTCGGGGTGTTTACGCGCGAGTGCGAGCGCGTCCAGGGGCGAATACACCATGCGCACGTCGGCGCCACGCGCCTTCGCCTCGAGCAGGTTACCGCGCGAACCCGGCACGCGCATCGCGTCACCGAAGGTGGTGAAGATCACCTCGCTGCGCTCGGCGAGCGCAACGCAATCGTCGACGCGGCCCATCGGCAGGACGCAGACCGGGCAGCCGGGACCGTGCACGAGCTCGATCTCTTTCGGCAGCATGTTGCCGATGCCGTAGCGGAAAATGGAATGTGTGTGCCCGCCGCACACTTCCATGAGCTGCAATGGCCGCTCGAGGCCGATGCGATCCACGAGCCGGCGGATATTTTCGCACAGCACGCGGGCGCGATCGGGGTCGCGAAACTCGTCGACGTACTTCATGGCGAGCCGATTGCGCCGCGCTCGCCGGCCAGCAGCGTGTGCACCAGATCCCAGAGGATGTGGTAGATGGCGACGTGGCATTCCTGGATGCGATGGATGCTGTCGGTGGCAACGACCAGGCAATGATCCACGGCGCCGCTGCGCGCCATATCGCCGCCGTCCATGCCCGCAAGTCCGATGGTCGTCAGGCCCATCTCGCGCGCCTTGGCGAAGGCGGCCAGGAGGTTCTTCGAATTGCCGCTGGTCGAAATGCCGAGCAGACCGTCGCCCGGCTTCGCCTGGGCGATGAGCTGGCGTACGAAGACATGCGCGAAACCCACGTCATTGCCGACCGCAGTCATCATCGCCACGTCGCTCGTCAGATTGATCGCAGTGAGCGCCGGCCGGCCGGCCGTGATCGGGTGCAGAAACTCGACGGCTACGTGAGCCGCGTCGCAGCTCGAGCCGCCGTTACCCATGGTGAACAGACGCCCCTGGTGCCTGAACACGTCGGCGAGCGCATGCGCGACTTCAACAACCTGCCCCGCATGGTCGGCAAAGAAGCGCTGCGATGTGCCGACGCTGTCGGCGGCTTTCGAGCGCACCGATTCGAGCAGGGCGGCAGCCAGCCCGGCGCCCGGCGGGCCGCGCCCTTTCAGGAATGGATACAGATTTTCGAGCTCGGGATCGCCTGTGGGCATGATGGCCTCAGCTACCGGACTGCATGCGGTCAAGCTCGAGCTCAGCTTCACCGAGCTCCGTGAGCAATGCAAGGGTTCTCACCGCTTCCGCTTCATCGATGCGGCTCATGGCGAAACCAACGTGCAGCAGCACCCAGTCGCCGACGCAGCTTTCGACCGGATGGGCGTCATCGACAATACAGGCGACATTGACGCGGCGCCGGACCCCGGCGACGTCCACTACTGCGAGTCGGTTCGCCGCATCGGCAATGGCGACGATTCGACCCGGTATGCCGAGGCACATGAGCGCTCTAGCCTCGCGCCGCCACGGCGCGCGCCGCGGCGACCGCCGCCTGGCCGAGCGACAGCCCGCCGTCGTTCGGCGGCACCTGGCGATGCGCGAAGACCTCGAAGCCCGACGCCTCGAGCCTGCGGCGGAGACCCGCCGAAATAACGGCATTCTGGAATACGCCGCCGGAGAGCGCGACACGCCCCTGCCACGGGTTGTCATGCGCATCGGTGAGTTCGCGGATCAGTTTCGCCAGCGCCTGCGTCAGCCCGGCGTGGAAGCGAGCAGCCACAAAGCCGATCGGTACCCCGCGATCCAGATCGTCGAGCAGCGCCGGCCACAGCGTTTTCGCGTCGAGATGCCACAAGGACTTTCCGCGCTCGATGATGAACGTGTAGCCGGTCTCGTCGGGCCGCTCATCGAGCGAACCTGCGTCCACGGCGGCCTCGAGCTCCATCGCGCCCTGCGCTTCGTAGGTCACCGCCTGCCGCAGGCCGGTTACGGCGGCGACGGCATCGAACAGGCGCCCGCAGGCGCTCGTCACCGGGCAATTGATGCCGGCTTCGAGCGCCTGATCGAGCACCACTGTCGGTCGCGTGCGCAGATACTCGAAGTACGGCAGATGCGCATACCGGCGCGCCCAGGCGGCACAATCGCCAGCTCCGCGCAAGTAGGCGTACGCCATCCGCCATGGCTCGCGGACGGCCTGCGCGCCGCCCGGCATCGGCACCGGCCTGAACGCAGCCAGCCGGCGAAACTGCCGGTAATCGGCGAGCAGGAACTCTCCGCCCCAGAGACCGCCGTCGGCACCGAAGCCGAGGCCGTCGAGCGCGATGCCGAGCACGGGCGGCGCGTCGAGCGGCACGCCGTTGTCCGCGAGACAGGCCGCAATGTGCGCATGATGGTGCTGCACGCCATTGACCGGCAGGTCCGCCTGCGCGCCGCGTTCGCGGCCGAGCTTCGTCGACAGATAGTCCGGGTGCAGATCCACGGCCAGCCGCTCGGGCGTGTATTCGAACAGGCCCTCATACAATGCGATGGCTTCACCGTAGGCGGCGTAGGCGGCCGGATTCTCGAGATCGCCGAGGTGCTGCGACATGACTGCCTGGCCATCGCGCAGCAGGCAGAACGTGCTCTTGAGCTCGCCGCCCAACGCCAGCACGCGCGGCGCCTGCTCAAAGCCCTCCGGCAACGATAACGGCGCCGGCGCGTAACCGCGCGCTCGCCTCAGAAGCTGCGTGCGGCCATCGATGACCCGCGCGACCGCGTCGTCGAGGCGGTTCACGATGTCGCGGTCGTGCTGAACGATCGCGTCGGCGATACCACCGAGTCGGCGACGCGCCTCGAGGTTATCGGTGCACTGCGGCTCCTCGCTGACATTGCCGCTCGTCAGCACGATCGGCACGCCGAGCTCGTGCAGGATCAGGTGGTGCAGCGGTGTGTACGGCAGCATGAAGCCATAGCTCGCCTGGCCGGGCGCAACGGAGTCGGCCACGCGCTCCGCCGCCGAGGCGCGCAGCAGCACGATCGGCGCCGCGGGGCTCGCAAGCAGCTCCGCCTCGGCCGGCTCGAGCCGGCAATAGCGGGCGATGACCGCCAGGTTCTCAGCCATTAACGCGAACGGCTTCTCGTAGCGGCGCTTGCGCTCGCGCAGGCGGCGCACCGCCGCTTCGTCGGTGGCATCGCAGGCGAGGTGGAAGCCTCCGATGCCCTTGATCGCCAGTATCCTGCCCTGCCTGAGCAGACTGCGGATTGCGTCGATCGCATCGCCCTGCCCTTCGGTTCGCTCGCCGTCCGGCGTTTCGAGCCAGATCCGCGGGCCGCAGGCCGGGCAGGCGTTGGGCTGGGCGTGAAACCGGCGGTCGAGCGGATCCTCGTACTCGCGAGCGCAGTCCGCACACATCGGAAACGCGGCCATGCTCGTATGGCGCCGGTCGTACGGGATGCGGCGGACGATGCTCAAGCGCGGGCCGCAATGCGTGCAGTTCGTGAACGGGTAACCATAGCGGCGATTGCTCGGGTCGAGCGTTTCGGCGCGGCACGGCGCACAGGTCGCGGCGTCGGCCGTCAC
>JACDCP010000198.1 GCA_013817465.1 Gammaproteobacteria bacterium
ACACTGCCGCGAGGCGCAACGACTGCGATGTGTTGATCCTCGCACGCGGCGGCGGCTCGCTCGAGGACCTGTGGTCTTTCAACGAAGAGATCGTGGCGCGCGCCGTCCATCGCTGCACGATCCCGCTCGTATCCGGCATCGGTCATGAGACCGACTTCACCATTGCCGACTTCGTCGCCGATGTACGGGCGCCGACACCTTCGGCCGCTGCCGAGCTGGTCGCGCCGGACGCCGCCGAATGGCTGCGTAAGCTCTACGCCTGCGAGGGCCGCGTCGTTCAGTGCGCATCCCGGCGGGTGGGCCAGCTCGCCGAGCGAACCGCCTGGCTCGAAAAGCGACTCGCGCAGCAGCATCCGGGGCTGCGGCTCGCGCAGCGCATGCAGCGGCTCGATGAGCTCGAGCTCAGGCTCCAGCGCGCTTGCTACGCTGCCATCGGCCGATACTCCGAGCGCCTGCGCGAGTGTGCTGCCTGGCTGGCAAGGCTTTCGCCGGGACCGCGAATCGCGCAGCAGCAGAAATTGCTGAGCGTGCTCGCGACACGCCTTGGCGGGCATGCACGGCGCAATATGGAGGCCCAGCGCAGCCGGCTCGCGACGATAGTGCGCGCGCTGAATGCCATGAGCCCGCTCGCTACGCTCGAGCGCGGCTATGCGATCGTGAGCGGACGGGATGGAGCGATCCTGCGCGACGCCTCGCGCATGACGCCGGGGGAGGAAATCAGCGCGCGCCTGGCGAAGGGGCGACTGAAAGCGATCGTCAGCAACGTGATCGAGGGGGAGAAATAAATTGCGCGAGATACTATTGGTCGGGCTGCTGTCCGCCTGCGTCACCGTTCCTGCAGCAGAGCTGCGGCTGCCGCGTCACCAGCCGGTGCCGGGCGGAGTCGCGATCGTGCAGATTCCGTCGCCGGACGCGATGCCCACGAACGTCCGCTTTCAGGGTTCGCGGGTGTTGGTCCGCGAAAATGCGGACGGATGGGCCGCAGTCATCGGGATACCGCTATCGATTTCGCCGGGGCGCAAGCTGCTCGACTACGAGAACGACTCTGGCGAGCGTCACTCGATCCCGTTCGTCGTCGAAGCCAAGGAGTATGAAACGCAACGGCTCGTCATAGCCAACGAGCGCCAGGTCAACCCGAACGAGGAGGATTTGCGACGCATCTCACAGGACAGCAAGCGGATCGGCGCGGCGTTATCCACATGGACCGCCGCCGCGGACGTCGATCTGGAGTTCAGCGCCCCCGTGGAGGCGCCGCAAAGCAGCCCGTTCGGCCTGCGTCGCTTCTTCAACGATCAGCCGCGCAAGCCGCACAGCGGCCTCGACCTGGCGGCGCCGGCCGGCACGCCCATCGAGGCGCCGGCCGCCGGCACGGTCGTCGAAGCCGGGGATTTCTTTTTCAATGGCAACACCGTGTTCATCGATCACGGGCAGGGGCTCGTCACGATGTATTGCCACATGAGCGAGATTGACGTACAGCCGGGCAATGAGGTCGAGCGGGGCGCTGTCATCGGCAAGGTCGGCGCGACCGGCCGCGTAACCGGCGCCCATCTGCACTGGAGCGTGAGCCTGAACCAGGCGATGGTCGATCCCGCACTGTTCCTCGCAGAGCCGGCCTCGCCCTGATCGATGTTCAGCGTCCCGGAGCGGCATATGACGTGCGCCCCAATCGTCCGCTATGGCCGGTCAGGCGTCGAGGCTCAGGGATTTCTCGCAACAAGTGTACCAGTCGCCGTCCGCGCGCTGAAACACGTTGCAGCAGGTCATCTCTCCGCCGTAGATGTGAATCGAGACGGCCGTCTCGTCGTCATAGGGATTGGTAATTCGATGATACTCGTAGGGCGGGATCAGGCAGCCTGCGCTGCCAAAGCCGGCCTGATAGGAATTGCGCTTCTCGAAGCGAAAACGGTCGGCATCCTGCTCGACCAGCTCGTACTGTTGCACCTCGAGGCTTCCGTCGCAAACGCCTTCCACACACCACATGCCGGAATGATCGTGTATGGGCGTCGCCTGCCCGGGTGACCAGGTCATGGCCACGACGGAGTAACCGTGCTGCTTGCTGCGATAAACGAGACGCCGCGCATAATGCCCGTCGAGCGGCTCACAAAGCTCTTCCGGCAGGCGCACCTCGCCGGAGCGGAGCAGCCGGCACAAACCGGACTTGATGCGATCGGTCGTCGCTTCCACGTCGCGCTCGCCGACCGCCTCGTCCAGCAGCGAAACCAGCTTTTCCAGGCCCGGGATGGACATAGGGCATTCCCCTGATCTGCGGCAATTCTAACACTGCCCCTCCGCCATCGGTTCAGGGTCGCAGAAAAGCCGAAAATGGGGACATCTCTGATTTCGGGAAAATGGGGACATTCCTGATTTCGTATCTCGACGCGAAATCAGAATCTCGCGATTCTCAGCTCGAAATCAGGAATGTCCCCATTTTCAGAGGCCTGCGAAAAAGCGGGCGATCTCAGGGCGGAAGCGGTCCATGTCCACGAGAAAGGAATCGTGGCCCTGCAGCGAAGGCAGCGGCACGAAGTCGACTTCGCGGCCGTCTCCATCGAGCCCTTCCGCCAGCTCATGCTGTTGGTGCAACGGGAAAAGAATGTCCGTCTCGACGCCGATGACGAGAATCCGGCGCGCGCGGACTCTATCCAGGCCGGCCTGCACCGAACCGCCGTGCTCGGCCACGTCGAACAGATCCATGGAGCGTGACAGATACAGATAGCAGTTCGCGTCGAACTGGCCGGTAAACTTGTGCGCATGGCTCTCCAGGTAGGACTCGATCTCGAAGTCGATGCAGAACGGATCGCCGGGTTTGCGCTCCTCCGGGATGCGCTCGCGCCCGAAGCGCTGTTGCCACTCTTCCGCGGAACGGTAGGTGATCATGCCCAGCTTGCGGGCCAGTCTCATGCCCTGAATCGGGCCTTCGCCGGCAGCATAGTCGCCGCCGCGCCAGTCCGGATCGCGGCGGATCATTTCGCGCTGCAGCGAGCGCAGGGCGATCGCGAACGGCGTAGCGCGCGCGGCCGAAGACAGGGAGACGAGGGCTCCGCACGCATCGGGAAACAGGATGGCGAACGCCAGCGCGCTCATGCCGCCCATTGACGGTCCGGCCACGGCGCGCAGACGCACGATGCGGAGCGCTCGCAGCAACTCGTGGCCCGCGCGTGCGATGTCTTCGATGCTCAGCACGGGAAACGCGACGCCGTATCGCCGGCCCCTGGAATCCGCGCTGGCCGGCCCGGTGCTGCCATAGCAGCTCCCGAGCGAGTTGACGCAGATCACGTGATGCCGATCGGTATCAATTGGCCGTCCGGCGCCAATCATCTCTTCCCACCAGCCCGGGGAAGGATCTTCCGGTGACGACGTCGCATGAGCCGACGGCGACAGGCCCGTGAACACGAGCACGGCATTATCGCGCGCGTCGTTCAGCCGCCCCCAGGTCTCGTACGCGATGGTCAGCTCAGTCAGCCTGCCACCCCGGTGCATGCGAAACGGTTGCTCGAGCCGGACAATCTTGCGCGCGGCACTCATCGTGTCGGGATTCTAGAAGATGTCTTAAGACGACGCCTGTAAATTATGACCGCTTATTCGCGGACAGCCACTCGTCTTGGTCGCGTGACCAACGTCGCCCTCACGAGCCGCTTCGCGACGACCTCCCCCAAGGGAGAGGTGAGGCGCTCAGGTTTTCCCGCGCTTGACATGCCGCTTGAGGCGCTTGCGCTTGCGCTCCTGGCGCGGCGTCAACTTGTTGCGGCGGCCGGCGAACGGATTCGCGCCGGATCGAAGCTCGATGCGCACGGGCGTGCCGGCCAACCGGAATGCGGCCCGGAAACGGTTGACGAGAAAGCGACGGTAGCTCGCCGGCAGCCGCTCCGCCTGCGTGCCATGCACGACGATGACCGGCGGGTTGCGCCCACCCTGATGGGCATAGCGCAGCCTGATGCGCCGCCCGTGCACCATCGGCGGCGCGTGCTCCGCGACCGCCTGCTCGAGGACGCGGCTGAGCTCCGGGGTCGGCAGGGTGCGCATGGCAGCGCCGTAACTCGCGTCGACCGACTGCATGAGGTCGCCGACGGCAGTCCCGTGCAGCGCCGAGATGAAATGCAGGGGCGCGAAATCCATGAAGCCCAGCTTGAGATCGAGCTGCCGCCGCACGGTGTCGCGCTGCTCCGGGGAGAGACCGTCCCATTTGTTCACGGCCACGACCGCTGCGCGACCCCGCTCGAGACATAGACCCATGAGGCTGGCATCCTGATCGGTGACGCCATCGCGGGCATCGACCACGGCGATCGCCACGTGCGCACCCTCGACGGCCTGCAGCGTCTTGATGACGCTGAATTTTTCGACGGCCTCGATGATGCGGCCGCGGCGGCGCAGCCCCGCCGTGTCGATCAGCACGTACTGCCGCCCATCGCGTTCGAAGGGCACCTGGACGCTGTCGCGGGTGGTGCCGGGCTGGTCGAAGGTAACGAGGCGCTCCTCGCCCAGCAGACGATTGATCAATGTGGATTTGCCCACGTTCGGGCGCCCGACGACCGCTACGCGAATGCCCTTCGCGGCCGTCTCCACGTCGTTTGCCGCCGGCTCGGGTAAGGTTTCGAGCGCCGCATCCAGGAGCGCGCCAACCCGGTCGCCATGCGCCGCCGAAATTGCCCAGGGGTCACCGAGACCCAGCGCATGGAACTCCGCGCCGGCGATATCCGGGTCGAGGCCTTCGGCTTTGTTGACGACCACGAACACCGGGGTCCCACGCCGGCGAAGCTCGCCTGCGATGGCGTCGTCCTGCGGGCTCAGGCCCTCGCGGGCATCGACCAGGAAGAATACGAGGTCGGCCTCATCGAGCGCGCGCTGGGTCTGCCGCGCCATGAGCCCGTCGAGCCCCGAAGCGATCCCGCTCAAGCCTCCCGTATCGACAACCAGGCTCGGTCGGGATCCCGAGCGCGCGAACCCGTATTGCCTGTCGCGCGTCAGGCCCGGAGTGTCGGCAACGAGGGCGTCACGCGTCGCCGTGAGACGGTTGAACAAGGTCGACTTGCCGACGTTGGGCCGGCCGACGATGGCGATGACCGGAAGCACGGCATGGCTCGCCAGCGGGGTCAGCCCTGGTCGAGACCCGGCTCGACCCGCCAGGCGGTCAGCTCGCCGGCGTCCGTCAGCACGAACAGGCGCTCGCCTGCCGCCAGCGGGCGGCCCGAGATGCCCGCATCCCCCGCGCGGATGCGTCCGATCAGCTCGCCCGTGTCCGGCGACAGCCAGTGCAGGTAGCCTTCGAAATCACCGGCGACGACGGCACTGCCGAACGGCACCGGCGCGGTCAGGCCGCGCCGCCGCAGCGACTCCTGGAGCCAGAGCGTTTCGCCGGTGCGGCGTTCCAGCGCGACGATCTCGCCGATTTCGTTAGTGACATAAAGATTCGACAGGTCGACGCCCAGCCCCCGGTAGCTCGACATCTCGCGGGCCCAGAGCACCTGCCCGGACTCGAGGGCGAGGGATGCCACCCGGCCCTGGAAGTTGACCACATAGACGTCGTCGCCGACCACCTGCACGGCCGTGTTGATATCCACCAGGCGCTCGAGGACCGTCCTGCCACGCGCCGGCGAAATCAGCGTGCTCCAGATCTCATCGCCTTCGGCAAGGCTGACTGCGAGTAACTGGCCGTTGGCGAAGCCAGCCAGCACGGCGTCGCCGGCGATCACGGGCGGCGCGCCACCGCGCAGGCTCAGCGCCGGGACGGTCTGCTCGAGCGTCCACATTTCGCTGCTGTCCGCCGCATCGAGTGCACGCAGGCGCCCATCGACCGTCTGCGCGACGACGATGTCGCGGCCGATCGCCGGTGCTGCGAGCACCTCGCTGCTCAACTGAATCTTCCAGCGCAGCGAGCCGTCGCTTGCCTCCAGCGCAATCAAATCACCATCGTTCGAGCCCAGTGCGACGATCGCTTCGCCGACTGCCGGAC
>JACDCP010000016.1 GCA_013817465.1 Gammaproteobacteria bacterium
GTCAGCGCGTATTCGCCATTCTCAGCCTCGCTGAAGATATCGAGCAGCGGATCCGTTTCGCGGACAATCTCCTCAGCGCGATCCAGTTCTTCAGGTCCGTTGACTGCGATACGTATCGCGCCGTCGACGAGCTGCACGCGCCGCTGGATCCGCTCATCGCGAAGCAACCGCCCGAAATCGTTCATCATGCGTTCCAGCGTCTGCTGCACGACCGCTTCCAGATCAGCTTCATAAAGGAAATGCACGCCCCCGCGCAGATCGAGTCCCAGGCTCATCGGCTCGAGGCCGAGTGCCCGCAGCCAGGCCGGCGTGCGCGGCGCAAGCGTCAATGCCACGACGTACTCTTCACCGAGCTCCCCGCGCAGCATGTCGCTGGTGCGGAGCTGCGACGCGACCCTCTCGAATCGAATCAACAGCCTGCCATCGTCGAGAGAAGCAGAGCGAAACGCGATGTCCTGCCGTTTCAGCGCTTCCTCGACGCGCGTCTGCACACCTTCGGTGACCGGTTCGGCGCTGTCGAGTGTGACTTGTACCGCCGGATCTTCGCCATACAGATTCGGCAGCGCGAAGAGAATGCCTGCCAGCGCGCTGAGCAAAACCAGAATGTTCTTCCAGGCCGGATACCGGTTCATAAACCCGGATTATTCGTGAAGGCACGGAATTGAGGCCTGGCGAGACAAGGTTGTTCGAAAATCCTGCAAGCATAGCCCGGACTATGGTTGCGGGATTTTCGGACAAGATTGGCCGCCAGGCTCAGCGTCAATCCGTGCAGGTACGGGATGTCACCGAGGTGATTCGCCCTGAATGATGCGCAATCGTTACTCAAGAATGAAATCCTCATCAGACTCGGTCCGGCTTCATGAATAATCCGGGTTATACCCCTCGTGAAAAAGCAGGCGGAACGCCCGGGACGTCAGGTGGCGCGAAAGGTGCCCTTGGGCATGACCGCGCCTATGGTATGCCGTTGCACGCGCAGCTCCACACCATCGGCGACTTGCAGAGTCACGAATTGTTCGTCCACCGCCGTGATGCGGCCGAGGATGCCACCCCCCGTGACCACTTCATCGCCGGTGCCGAGCGCGGCAACCATCTTGCGGTGTTCCTTGGCGCGCTTGGTCTGTGGCCGGATCAGCACGAAATAAAACACGACGAAGATGAGAATGAGCGGCAGAAAACTGAGCAGCGGATCGCCCTGCCCGCCGCCCGTCTGCGCATGAGCGCTCGATATGAACCAATCCATTCCGTTCCTCATATTTTTGGCGCCGAAAAAGAGCGCGGTATTATGCCACAGCCTCCCGCGATGTCCCGCGCTGGGCATGGAATGCGCTCGAGTAGGCTGCCAGCGCGCCGCGCTCGATCGCTGCGCGTATGTTTCGCATAACTTCCTGATAATAGTGAAGATTATGCAGCGTGTTCAGACGTGCACCGAGAATCTCGCCGCACTGGTCCAGATGCCTGAGATAAGCCCGGCTGTAGTTGCGGCATGTATAGCAGTCACAGGCTTCATCGAGCGGGCGCGTATCGTCGCGAAACCGGCTGTTGCGAATCCTGAGCGTGCCGGCATGGGTGAACAGATAGCCGTTGCGAGCGTGGCGCGTAGGCATGACACAGTCGAACAGGTCGATACCGCGTGCGACCGCAGCGACGATATCCTCCGGCGTGCCAACGCCCATCAGGTAACGCGGCTGCTCGCGGGGCATCTGTGGCGCGCAATGCTCGAGCACGGCCAGACGCTCGTCGTTCGACTCCCCCACTGAAAGCCCGCCGAGCGCGTAGCCATCGAAGCCGATGTCGATGAGCCCGCCGAGCGAGGCATCACGCAGCGCCGGGAACACACCGCCCTGCACGATGCCGAACATTGCAGAGGGATGATCGCCGTGCGCTTCGCGGCTGCGCGCGGCCCAGCGCAGCGACAGCTCCATGGAAGCGCGCGCCTCGGCTTCGCTTACCGGGTACGGCGTGCATTCGTCGAAGACCATCACGACGTCAGCGCCGAGCGCATGTTGCACATCGATAGAGCGCTCGGGACCGAGATGGACGAGATCGCCGTCGACGGGCGAACGGAACTCGACCCCGGTCTCGCTGAGCTTGCGGCGCGCCGCGAGACTCCAGACCTGAAAGCCCCCCGAGTCGGTCAGGACAGGCCCATCCCAATGCATGAAGCTGTGCAAGCCACCATGCGCCCGCACTACCTCCGCGCCGGGCCGGAGCATCAGATGAAACGTGTTGCCGAGCAGAATCTCAGCGCCCGTCTCGCGAACTTCTTCCGGGGTCAGCGCCTTGACGGTGCCGCAGGTACCGACGGGCATGAAAGCCGGCGTGTTCACACTTCCGCGCGTAAAATCGATGCGCCCGCGACGCGCGGCACCGTCGGCGGCAAGCAATTCGAATTTCATGGGAAAGTTTCCGGGGAAAAGGTTCCGGAACCTTTTCCGCCTGAGCCCGGTGCGGGAGAAATGGGGACATTCCTGATTTCCACGGGTCTTTAGCTCCATTTCTGAAACTTCAACAGGAAATCAGGAATGTCCCCATTTCTTTGTTCGTTCAAGCCCGATGCGAGGTTTCGGCCAGTAACGCGGACAGCGGCGCGGCGACAGCCTCGAGCGGCCGCCGCTCTGCCGCCACCGCCAGCCGCCAGGCGACGACCGCGGCGATCAACATGAGCGCTCCGCCGAGCGCGTAGCCCCAGAACACCTCGATGCGCGCGCCGGATTCAATCAAGTGCCCGAAAATCAGCGGCCCGCTGATGCCGCCGAGGGCTGTGGCGACTGCGTAGAACCAGGCGATCGCGCGCGCGCGCACTTCCAGCGGGAATACCTCGCTGACGGTTAGATAAGCCGAGCTCGCTGCCGCAGATGCAAAGAAGAACACGATGCTCCAGGCTATCGTCTGCGTGGTCGCATCCAGCACGCGGTTCACGAACAGCAGGCCCGTGATCAGGATCAGCACGCCGGTAATCCCATAGGTGGCGGTGATCATGATGCGACGCCCCCAGATGTCGAACAAGGGGCCGAGCAGCAGCGGCCCGAGCACGTTGCCGGCCGCGAAGGGCAGCAGGAACAGGCCGACGCTGCGCGCATCGACATCGTAGTACTGGGTGAGGATCAGCGCGTACGTGAAGAAAATCGCGTTATAGAGAAAAGCCTGCGCGGTCATCAGCGTCAGCCCGAGCACCGTGCGCCGCGGATATCGTCGTGCCAGTACCGCAAACATCGTCCACCAGCCGACAGGCGGCTGCGGGAACAGGGTCAGCGGCGGCATCGTCGGCGTGTCGTCGCGGATCCCGGCCTGCTGCTCGATCCTGGCGACGATCGCCTCGGCCTCATCGTGACGGCCGTTGACCATCAGCCAGCGCGGGCTTTCGGGGATGAAGCTGCGCATCGCCATCACGATCAGCGCCAGCGCTCCGCCGATGATGAAGGCGACCCGCCAGCCCCAGGCCTCCGGGAAGATCGCGGTATCGAGCACAACGGTCGCCCCGAGCGCACCGATCGCCGCCCCTACCCAGAAGCTGCCGTTGACCGCGAGATCCACCCGCCCGCGCACGCGCGCCGGCATGAACTCCTGGATCGCCGAATTGATCGCCGCGTACTCGCCGCCGATGCCGGCGCCGGTCAGGAAACGCGTCAGCAGAAACGGCCAGTAGCTCGACACCAGCCCCGAGGCGATGGACGCCAGAGCGTACACGCCGAGCGTGATGAAGAACAGCTTGCGGCGCCCATAGCGATCAGCGAGGGCGCCGAAAATCAGTGCGCCGATGACGGCGCCGAGCACGTACGCCGCTACGGACTCGCCGACCTGGGCGGCCGTGAGATTCAGCGTCGTCGGCAACGTGAGCACAGCGGCGAGCGAGCCGACAAGTGTGACCTCGAGCCCGTCGATCACCCAGCCCGTGCCGAGCGCGAGCACGAGCAGCGTGTGGAAGCGGGACCACCGCAGGCGATCCAGGCGCGCGGGTATGTCGGTGCGGAATCCGCCCGTCTGTGGACCATGGCTCGTGCCGGGCGCAATCATAAGGGTTATCGATGCCTGCTATGGCTCAGAGAAGCGCAGGCAAAATGGGAACATTCCTGATTTTCGTCGCGAAAATCAGGAATGTTCCCATTTTCGCCCGGGATGTCCCGGGGGAGAGGCATCGCAGGCGCAAAGCGAATGCTAGCAAGGTTGCAGAAAAAGCCATCCGTGGCTTTTTCAACTCTGCAATCCGAAAATGGCGATTTTCGGATTACGAGCAATTTCAAGAACCTGCGGTTCTCGAAAATGGCAATGCATCCTGCATCATCTGGCAGGCTGTTGAAAAATCGAGTTTTTCAACAGCCTGCTAAAAACTCACGCCCACAGAGGCGCGAAACGACCGCCCGAAAAGCGGACGCGCGAGATACAGCGCGCCGAGCCCGCCGGCGCCGAGGTCGGTCCTCGGATTGCCTTCGGTCAGACCGACTTCATCGGTCAGGTTATCCCCGACGAGCTGAACGCTCACGGTATCCGTGACATCGAAGATCACGCCGGCATCGAGTTTGTTGTATGAGGGCAGCTCGATGGTGTTCTCGTCGTTCGAGAATCGTTCACTGAAATACGAGTAAGTCAGATAAACCTGCCCACGCTCGCCGGCGAACAGCAGAGCCGGGGTGATGCGCGCCATGGTCTCCGGAATGCGCCGGATCTGGTTGCCGGTATTGTCGAGCATCGAGCCCGTGAATTCCTGGTATTCAGGATCCTGCTGCGTAACGCTGAACTGGAGATTGAAGGTATCGGTCGGCTGATATTCGCCCTCGATCTCGACGCCCCGCGTGCGGGTTTCGGCCCGGCGCACGGCGATCGAGCCGTCCACGAGAATATCCTGGAATGGCACATTATCGAACTCGGTCTGGAACGCAGTCAGGAACAGGCCGAGTCCTGCGAATATCGTCTTATAGCCGAACTCGATGTTCGTGACCTCGTCCTTGATCAGCACGCCGTTGCGGATGTCGTCGAAGTGCGGCAGCTTTGCCGAATCGGTGTAGTGCCCGAACAGCGCGTTGGTGTCGTTCAGCTCGTAGTTGAAGCCGACGGACCAGCCCATGTGGTCGAAGTCGATGTCCGTGTTCGTGCGCCCGGGACCTGCCAGTGACGAGATATCGAAGGTCGTCGCAGGATTGCCGTCGAGATCGACTGTCATGCCGTTGCTGATCGATGCCTCGGTGTCCTGCGTGTCGTAGCGCAAGCCGAAATCGAGGCGCAGCGCATCGGTGAGCTGCCACTCGTCGGAGGCATACAGCGCGTACGCCTGCGCGTCGTAGTCAGCGATCAGATTGAAGAAGGAGTATTGCGTGAAGCCGGCAGGATCGGTAACTCCCGGCAGGAACAGCCGGTTCGGACGACTGCTGACGTCCATCAGAAGCAGATTGCCGAGGCTCCAGCGATCGTCCATCGAGTAATCGGCGTAATAGAAACCGAGCGTCAGATCATGGCTCTCGAGCAGGAAGTTCAGCCTTGCATCGTTCTGAACCGCGCCGTACTCCTTGTCGACCACCCAGTGGCCGTGATTCTGCACGAGCTGGTCGGCAGCGTAGTCGCCACCTGTGCTGATGAACGTGTAGTCCGGTGCTACGCCGCGCATGGCTGCGAATTCAGCTCCGGTGACGGGTGCCGGCCCAGGGAAGATGCCGTCGAAGCGCACTTCGCCGTCGGTGAAACGAAACAGGTTCGTGAACCGCAGAATGTCGGTGAAATCCCAGGTCAAGCGCGCGCCGGTGGTGAACAATTGCGGATGGATGCCGTCCTCCAGGTCCGAGCCCTGCAGACCCACCTCCGCGGCCGACGCCGGCAGGCCGGCAGCCGCCAGATCATCGCTGTGCAGCGAGTATTCGCCCGCGTCGCCTCCGTTTACGGCGTCCGGATCGGAGGGGTCGCCCTGCAACGGGACCGGCACGACGAAGAGCGAGCGGTCATCCAGATATTTGCCGAACAGCTCGAGCTCGCCGTCGACGAAGGTACGGACCAGGTTCGCGCGGAACTGGCCGCCTTCGTCGGCCGTGTAGCCGGGATCGCGGATCCCGTCCGACACGCGGTAATAGCCGCCGAAGCCGAGTCCCCAGTCGTCGGTCAGCGGGCCGTTCCAGTACCCATCGACGCCGTACATACCGTAGTCGCCGACTGTTCCTGTGACGGCGCCCTCCGGCTCGAGCCCCGGCGATCGAGTGACGAAATTGACCGTGCCGCCGACCGCGCCCGAAGTGAAAATCGGCGCCGTGCCACCGCGCACGGCTTCCACCCGGTTGATCGTAGAATCGACGCGAACGAACTGGTCGGCATTGTAGAACCCCAGCTCAAAGACCGGATAGATCGGTATGCCGTCTTCCATGAGCGCCACGTAGCGATAGCCGCCGTCCTGGATGATGCCGCGGGCGAACACGTTGCCCTGCGTGGTGCCGGACGTCTGCTCGACCCAGAAGCCCGGTATGGAAGACAGCAGATCGGCGGTGCTGATCGGCGCACGCCGGGCGATCTCTTCGTCGTCGATGGTCGTGATCGCGACACTCGAATTGTATTTGGTGCGATCCTTGGAGGCCGTGCCGGTGGTCACGATCGAGCCCATGGCCAGCGGTTCCTCCTCCTCTTCGTCTTCCGCTTCCGCCGGCTCCTGTGCTCCGACTGTACCCGTCACTGCAAACACCAGCAGAAACAGCAACACGCTGCGCTTCTTATCGAACATGGCTGACCCTCCGGCTCCGATGACTATCGCTGGACATTCTGAATATTTCGCGTGTGGAGGCACTACGGCTTTCGCCGGATTATGCGACCGCCCTGCAATCGGTGCAAGCGCGCCCGAAGCGGCAGGCCGGAGTGAGAGCGACGCTCGTTTCCGGATATTCGACCGGCAACAGAGCGGTTGGTACGAACGTCGTGACGCAAGCCGCGCACCGCTCCTGTCAGCCATCGAAGACCGCAGTCGACGCGGCTGGTGTAACGAACATGGCGTCACCATAGCTGAAGAAACGGTAACCCTGCCGGACGGCGTAACGGTACGCTCCGAGCACGCATTCACGGCCGGCAAACGCCGCCACGAGCATGAGCAGGGTCGATTCGGGAAGGTGGAAGTTCGTCAGCAGCGCATCGACGATCCGGAAGCGAAAGCCCGGATAGATGAACAGGCGCGTCTCACCTTCGAACGCGACGAGCTCGCCGTCGCGAACCGCGCTTTCGAGGCTGCGCGCGACGGTCGTGCCGACGGCGATCACGCGGCCGCCCGCGGCCTGCGTCTGCTTCACTGCGGCGCATACATCGGCGCCGACGATCACCCGCTCGCCATGCATGCGATGCTGGCGAATATCGGAGACGCGAACCGGCTGAAACGTGCCCGCGCCTACGTGCAGTGTGACATGCGCGAGCTGCACGCCTGCCTGCTCAAGCTCGTCGAGCATCGCCTCATCGAAATGCAGGCCCGCGGTCGGCGCCGCCATTGCGCCGGGCGTGCGCGCATACACAGTCTGATAGCGCTCGCGATCCGCCTGCTCATCGGTGCGGCGAATATAGGGCGGCAGCGGCACGTGACCGTATGTTTCGAGGAAAGCACGCCACGGACGCTCGAGCTCGAGCTCGAACAGATTCCCGTGTCTCGCTCCCACGGTTCCACGAGCGTCATCCGGCAGGTCGAGTAGCATGCCCGTTCTGATGCTTCGGGCGGGCCTCAGGTGAGCCAGCGCGCGCCGCTCGTCGAGCACTCGTTCAATGAGGATTTCCACGCGGCCGCCGGTCGGCTTGCGCGCGAAAAGCCGCGCGGGAATCACGCGCGTGTCATTGAGCACCAGCAGATCGCCTGCAGTGAGCAGCGAGGGCAGCTCCTCGAATTTGCGATCGTCGATGCATCCGTTTGCGCCATGCAGACAAAGCAGCCGGCTGGCGCGACGTTCGGCGCACGGCTCCTGCGCGATCAGGCCCGCGGGCAGATCGTAGTGGAAGTCAGCACGACGCATGAGCCGGCATGGTAGCAGACGCCTGCCCGCGTGCCGGCGATGCTGTTCAACCCAGCATACTTCCTCCATGATCGCCTGGATGCTGCAGGGGAAGCTGTTCAATCTGCTCGGCCTCGCTCTCGCGGTGCTGCTCGTCATGGCGTTGTGGTTTTCCGCGTCAGCTGTGCTGCCGCAGTTGATCCTGGCATGGCATCTCGATGCGGCGAGCCAGTCATGGATGACGATGAGCGTGCAGCTCGGGTTCGTCGCCGGCGCGCTCGTGAGCGCCACGCTGAATCTGCCGGATCGCTATGACCTGGCTCGGCTGATCGGTATCAGCGCTATTGCCGGCGCGGCGGCAAATGCGGCAATCGTGCTGCTCGAACCGGATGTGCCCGGCGTGCTCGCGCTTCGCTTTGCGACCGGCGCCTGCCTGGCCGGCGTCTATCCGCCCGGCATGAAGCTCGTTGCCACCTGGACGAAAAGCGATCGGGGTCTGTGGGTGGGCGTGCTCATCGGCGCGTTGACGCTGGGCTCGGCTGCGCCGCATCTCTTTAACGGCTTGAACCTGTTCGGCGGCCGCGGCATGCCGCCCTGGACGCATGTGCTGCTCGCCTCGTCGGTGCTGGCGGTATGCGGTGGCCTGATCGCCTTCGGGCTGCGCCCCGGCGCGCATCTCGGCGACGTCGCGCCGTTCGAATGGCGATATGCAGTGCGCGCCTGGAGAAATCGCCCGGTACGCCTCGCGAACTATGGCTACCTCGGGCACATGTGGGAGCTGTATGCGATGTGGACGTGGGTGCCGCTGTTCATCATTGCAAGCTATGAGGCGTCGGGCTGGACGATGCAGTCAGCGCGTCTGGCCGCCTTCGCCGCGATCGGCATCGGCGCCGCCGGCTGCGTGCTCGCCGGCATCCTCGCCGATCGTCTGGGCCGCACGACGATCACCATTGCGAGCCTCGCCGTCTCGGGAAGCTGCGCGCTCGCGGCCGGCCTGGTATTCGATCACCCCGCACTGCTGACTGCGCTTTGCCTGCTGTGGGGCTTCGCCGTCGTGGCCGACAGCGCGCAGTTCAGCGCTGCTGTCAGCGAACTTGCCGATCCGCGTTACGTCGGTACGAATCTGACGCTCCAGACGAGCATCGGATTTCTGCTCACGCTGCTGACGATCCAGCTCATGCCGCCGCTCGTAGACCGGGTCGGCTGGCAGTATGCATTCATGATGCTGGCCATCGGCCCACTGTTCGGCATCCGCAGCATGCTCAGGCTGCGGCGGCTGCCCGAAGCCGCCGCCATGGCTTCGGGCCACCGCTGACGTTCAGGTCTGGGGCGGGAAATGGGGACATTCCTGATTTCGTCCGCGGGCGATCCGAGAAAAACGATGCTCGTTCCGCGAAATCAGGAATGTCCCCATTTCCGGGCTGCAGGCGAAAGGCGGCATTCTCCACCCCCTCGCCGTTTTCGGGCATGACGAACTCGAGAGATTGCGGCTCCTGTTCGCGCACGATGTCGATGCGCAGGGTTTCACCCGGTCGGTAAGAGCGCAGGATGCGCAGGGCGTGGGACGGGCTTTCGGGCTCCCGGCCTGCGATGCTGACGATCACGTCGCCGTCCTGCAGCATCAGCGCTTCGTTCTCCGGCGCGCGCACGACGAGCAGGCCTTCATCGGTGCCGAAATAGTTGCCGAGCCCGGGCGTCAAGGATGTTAGCTCCATGCGTCCCCACTGGCTGAAAAAATGCGACATGCCGGGAAAATGCGGCGGGAATTCGAATTCGAAAGCGAAGTCCTCATCGCCGAGCCCCGCGAGGAAAGCGTGCGGGCCGAATTCGCCTGCCTCGATCTCGGCCTCTTCTTTGTTGCCGTCGCGGAGATATTCGACCGTCACGCGCTCGCCGGGCTCGATTTCGCGCATGATGTCCAGCAGGCGGCGCACCGGCTTGCCGTCGCCGCCTGCCGCCAGGGCGTGGCCCTGTAGCGAGACGAGCACATCGCCCGCTTCGATGCCGGCTTCGTCGGCCGGTCCACCCGGCGATACCCCGGTCACCTCGACCCCATCGTCGTTCCGGTCGCTGGAACCGCCGATATTGATACCGAGCATCGCCCGCCGCATGCCGAAGTGGAGGCCCTCCATGGCCGCGGCCACTCCGCCGCCGAGCTCGGCGCTGAGCTCCGCGACTTCGCGCGCAGCTTCTTCGAGGCGCTCCTGCGCCTCGTCGAGCTTGCGTTCGATTTCCTGATTCTCCGTCGCTTCCTCCTGCGCGACGGCGGGCGAACCGGCCAGCGCAAACCAGCCGAGCAGACAAATGAATGATGCACGTTTCATGGATGCTCCTGATGTCAATAAGCTGCCTGTTGCGCCTGCGCGTAGCGAACCTGCACGAGCGAGCCCAGCAGATCCACGCGCTGCCGCCACAGGCGCTCCGATTGGGTGTGGGTAAGCTGGCTACGCGTCGCGTTGGTCAACTGGTAATCGACGAGCGCAATACGGTCCTCGATCTCTGCAATGGTGCCAGCCGTGCTGCCGCGCACGATGCCGGGCTGATAATCGAGCGCCCGCAGCGCGTCTTCGAGCGCCATCGAGCGCCGTACCAGGTCTGGCTTCATCGCCTCATCGGCAATCCGCGCTGCGGGCTCGCCGGCCGGCGCCGGCGCTTCGGCCGGCACGTCTCGAAGGATCCATGCGGTCGACGCCGCCACGAGAATCGACGCAGCAGTCCCGAAAACCGCGAGCTGGCGCCGGCGTCTCCCGGCCGACGCCGGATACGCCCGCCCGAGGATCGCGTCCCACGTTCCCGCCGGCCGCGCTGCGGCGGGCAGAGCTCGAAGGCGCCTGCGCAACCCGCGCAAACGGCTCATTTCCTGCGTGCAGGCTGCACAGGCGGCGACGTGCGGCGCGATTTCCGCGCCCACCGGCTCGCCGTCGCGCAGGCTCAGCAGCTCGTCAACGCGTGCATGCATGTCCTTGTCTCCTCCGGCTCGCCGAGCAACGCTTTGAGCCGGGCGTGCGCCCGGGCGAGCTGGGACTTCGAGAAGCTGCTGCTCCTGCCCATCAATCGGCCGATCTCCTGATGCGTATAGCCTTCGACGTCGTGCAGCCAGAGAACGGCGCGGGCTCGCTCCGAAAGCTCACCGAGCGCCTTGTCCAGATCCAGTCGCAACGGCATGTCCTCGCCGGCATGCTGCGGCTCGACTGCCGGATGGCTATCCCGACCTCCGAGCTGGCGCGCTTGCCGGCGCCAGGGGGAACGGAGCTGCATGAGGCTCTTGTTGACCGCAATACGGCGGATCCAGGCCCCACAGGGCCCCCTGCCGTCAAAAGACGCGATGCTGCGGATCACTTCCACAAAGGTATCCTGCAACACCTCGTCCGCAGCGGCGGGTGATCGCAGTATGCGTAACGCCAGCGTGTACACGGGATCCCCAAAGGTCTCGTAAAGCGCCGCATGTGCCGCCCGGTCGCCGGCTCTGGCGCCGGCCAGAACCTCGGCATCTATGTCATGATCGGGAAAAGCGCTCATTCGTCATCTCTGATGCGCGCGAGTCGTAAAAGGTCGCACGGTGATCGGGACAGGCGATCCGGCTATACTCCACCGCCTTTGCCGGGGTGGCGGAACTGGTAGACGCGCCGGACTCAAAATCCGGTTCTGGTAACAGAGTGAGAGTTCGATTCTCTCTCCCGGCATTCTGGCGCATCGACCCTTACTTTTCAGTGACTTGTCGATGGTCTGTGCGATGGCGTTATGAGGTAGTCAGGCTATCAGATGAACATCATGAAAGCCTGCTACACCTGCGCCTCCAGTGACCGCGTCCACAAGCATCACCTAGACTGGCACCATGACAATAACGCAACGGAAAACATCACGTTTCTCTGCCAGCGGTGTCATACCGAATTGCACAAGCTAGGTCACAGGAGACTCCCCCATCGACGGTGCGTGAGACTTTCACGTCCTGCATGGAGGGCGCGGCGGATGCGCCGAAGTTGCCAAGATGGCCCGTAAGCATCCGAACCTCGGCATCGCTCATCGGCATCTCGGGGTTTCCTTTCGAGTTGTCCTTGGGTTCCGGGTACTAGTTCGTCGATCAGGCACGAGGCACAGACGCCGGGCCGGCGCTTGCGGAACTCGCGATCATCTCTTGCCGCGCCGCACTTCTGGCAAACTTGGGTCATTCAGGGTGTCCTGTTGGAGTCGGCCTTTCGGCTGCGACTGATTGCGTGAATGGGTTATAATTTGCGGTTGGCAAATCTAATAATGGAGAGGAACAATGCCGCGACTAATCGTACGGACAACACATCACGTCGTACCTAATCCGGAAGGAGGATGGGACGTGACTGAAGGCGGGACGGAGGGGGCATTAAAGCATTTTGACGACCAAAAGGATGCTGAGAATTGGGGCCGAGAAGTTAGCCGCAATGCGGACTCGGAATTTATCGTCCACGGAAAGGACGGCTGACAGTCACGGGAACGATCCGAACCCCCCGAAAGATAAGAAGTAGCCCGAAGATGGGCCAGCGGTCCATGCTGGCCCATCTTCATTCAGTTGGCGTGAGGCGCTCTCAATTAACGCTACAGGGTCGCTAGGGTCTGGCCTTGCGTCCTGCTCAGGCTTCGTTCTGCGGCGCTCAAGCTCCGCCTTAGCGCTGCTACTCGCTCCCTGAGTTCCGGGCTCTCCCCTAGGAAAAGCTCTCTCGCGGGCGCGGTGTATGCGCTCACGATGTCCTTGAGCACGTCGGCTTTGACTTCATCGTAGGCGAGGCTGCTGGCGAAAACAGATTTTTCAACGCGCTGCCCGTGTTATACGGTAGGCGTTCCGCGGCCATCCGGAATCATTCGCCAGCAGCTTCCCCTCGCCAGGATCCGCGTCATACATGAAGTACTGCAGTCTGTGCGGCCAGCCGGTCGAATGGAAGATACCGGAAGGCGATACTCTGCCCCGTCACGTCTGCATCGCCTGCAGAACCGTGCACTATCGGAATCCCGTCATTGTCGCCGGCTGCGTGCCCGAGCGCGACGGCCGTATCCTGCTCTGCAGGCGCGCGATCGAGCCGCGCTCCGGTTTCTGGACCGTGCCCGCCGGATTCCTGGAAAACGGCGAGACCCTCGAAGCGGGCGCAGCCCGCGAGACGCTCGAGGAAGCGATGGCGCGCGTTGATATCGGGCGATTGTTTGCGATCGCGAACGTCGTGCATGCCCGCCAGGTGCACATCATGTTCACCGCCCGGCTGCTGGACGAGGCATACGGCGCCGGTCACGAAACGCTCGAGGCTGCCATGTTCGACGAGGACCGTATCCCGTGGGCGGAGATCGCTTTTCCCAGCGTCATCTTCGCGCTACGCCGCTACTTCGAGGATCGCGAAAGTGGTGCGCAGCGGCTGCACCTGACCGCGGTGGAACGGCCGGCATCGGGCTGATACTTTGCCCTGTAAAAATCGGGGTCAGAAGGCTGTTTTATTCTATGATTCAACGAGGACCGACAGCCTGGGGCAAAATAGCAGCCTGACCCCGATTTCGCCGATTTCACGGAGCGCCACATGACCTTTGTCGTCACCGAGAACTGCATCCGATGCAAGTACATGGATTGCGTCGAGGTGTGTCCGGTCGACTGCTTTCACGAAGGGCCGAATTTTCTCGTCATCGATCCGGAGGAATGCATCGATTGCACGCTCTGCGAGCCGGAATGTCCGGTCGAGGCGATTTATTCGGAGGACGAGTTGCCGGACGGGCAGGAACAGTTTCTGAAGCTCAATGCCGAGCTCGCGAAGGAATGGCCGGTGATTACCGAGATGAAGGAGCCGCCGGCAGATGCCAAGGAATGGGAAGGCAAGCCCGGTAAGCTCGAGCACCTCGAGCGTTAGCAGGCTGGTGAAAACTTTCGGCAATCTGCCAGGGCATCGGACGGCAATTTCGCCGCCTGCATGTTTTTTATGGTCGGACGATCAACGAAATCTCAGTCTGTCCCCAGGTTCACCCGCAGCGTCATGTTGGCAATCATTCGGCCGCCTGCGCGACCGGTGCGGCGGCCGTGGACAGCGTCGCCACGCGTTCCGCAAGCTCCGCCGCCGGCAGGTAGCCCGCGATCAGGGCGCCCTGTTCGGTCACGATGCCCGGTGTTCCCGTCAGGCCGATCGTATGTCCGAGCTCCCACTGCTTCATGACCGGCGTCGCTCCGCACTCCTTCGAATCGAAGGGCTTGCCCGCCTTCGCCGCCGTCAACGCGGCGTTGCGATCCGCCGCACACCAGACCCTTTCGGCCGTCGTCCAGGACGGGGTGTCAGGGCCGGTCCGCGGAAAGAACACGTAACGCACGCGCAGACCGAGCGCGTTGAGCTCGGCCATCTCCTGATGCAGCTTTCGACAGTAGCCACAGTCGACGTCGGTAAAAACGGTAACTGTGTGCTTTACTTTATCCGGCGAGAAAACGATCATGTCTTGTTCGTCGACCTCGGCGAGCGCCGCTGCACGCGTTCCGTTTCGGCGCTGCTCGGTGAGATTGACGCTGGTGTCCAGGTCAACGAGATCTCCCTGCAGCAGATATCGGCCGTCGATCGTCACGTAGGCGATCTGTCCGCCCATCGCGATTTCGAGCACACCTTCGATGGGGCTCTCATGGATGGCGTCCGCCTGGATGTGCGGATACTTTTCGGTGATCCGGACTTTGGCGGCGGCAAGCGCCGCATCGTCGGCCGCCAGGACTGGACACGCAACGGCGCACAGTGCCGCAACCAGCCAATGATCGAGTCTAGCCATGAGGCGAATTTCCGCAGGGGACGTGAGAAACACAGGCTTCGACCGGCCCTGATATGGACAGTTCAGGCGGAATCGTACCAGAAAGGCGGTGCGCCGCGGGCAGCCCTGGACGTGGCTGCTGCTGAACAAATCCGTTCTCGACAGCCTGCCGGGAATCAGCCCCGCGGGTGATGCTCCGCGTGCAGATCCTTGAGCCGTTTCCGGGCGACGTGCGTGTAGATCTGCGTCGTCGAAAGGTCGCTGTGCCCGAGCAGCATCTGCACGACTCGCAGATCCGCGCCGTTATTGAGCAGATGGGTTGCGAATGCGTGCCGCAGGCTGTGGGGCGAGAGCTGTTTCTGGATATGAGCCCGCCGCGCATAGCGCTTGATGATGTGCCAGAACGCCTGGCGGGTCATGCCGTTGCCGCGCCGCGTCGGAAACACATAATCGGTCTGCCGGTCGAGAAGAATCTCCTGTCGCGGGCCGTCGATGAACTGCCGGAGCCATTCCTGGGACTCTTCGCCGAGTGGAATCAGGCGTTCACGGTTGCCTTTGCCGACCACGCGCAGCACGCCCTGATTCAGGTTGATGTGCTTGTGGCGCAGGTCGATCAGCTCTGATACTCGCAGACCGGTGGCGTACAGCACTTCGAGCATGGTGCGATCGCGATATCCGAGCGGCTCCGAGATGTCGGGCGCGGTCAGCAGCGCTTCCACTTCGGCTTCGCTGAGCGTCCGCGGCAACGACCGGCCGAGCTTCGGCATGTCGATGCGTTCGGTCGGATCGACGCCGATCACGCCTTCCCTGACGAGATAGCGATAGAAACGTCGCAGGCTCGACAACTGGCGCGCCATCGAGCGGGGCTTGGCGCCTTGTTTTGCGCGCCAGGCAATGAACTCGAGAAGATCCGTGCGAGTCGCTTTGACGCAATCGATACCGCTTTTGTCGAGCCAGCGGTGTAGTGCCATGAGATCCGTACGGTACGCATCGAGCGTGTTGCCCGAGAGGCCCTGCTCCATCCAGATCGCATCGAGAAAGCTGTTGATAACGGCTTCGGCCGAAAGAGTCGCGCCGCTCTTGCGAGTGCCCTTTGAAGTCGGCGATGACATTACTGGATTCCCCCGCCACCCACAAGGTGAGCGATGCCGGCCTGGATCGGAAGAGGACCTGCCGGGCTGCGAATCCTCGCGGCTGCTTCCACCTTCTGACGAATCTGGCCGCCGTCGCGGCCGCGAGGAATGATGAGACAGGCTCTAAGGGGCGTCGGCTGCATGGGCCTTCCTGTGTGCGCGAGCCGACGAGCCGCACTGCTCCCCAGCTTGCGCAGCCAGTATGCGTAGCGGGGCGTGCAGCAGCCGTGATGAGTGTCACAATATGGCTATGAATTGAAAGTCGCGCCGTCGTGACGCAGTTCACGTTGGAGACCGGTGCCGTATTTTCGGAAGCGCATGTCTGATGGAATTGCGGGAAGTATTGAATTACCGAAACCCGGCACGCGTGGCATTCGGCTGGTATGCGTGGACTGTATTCCTCGCGCTGGGGTTGCCGACTGCTCTGGCGGTGGCGGTGCTGCCCGGACTGCACGCGCGCCGGCGGCTCGCCCGCGCCGCCGCCCGCTGCTTTTTCGCCCTCTGCGGAATTCGTGTCCGGCTGCTGGATGCTGAACTGTTGCCGCACGGTCCCTGCATAGTCGTCGCGAATCATGCGAGCTACCTCGACGGCGTCGTGCTCACTGCGGCCCTCCCGGCGGATTTCGGTTTCGTGATCAAGCAGGAGATGCGCCGCCTGCCGATCGCGCACTTGCTGCTGCGGCGCATCGGCTCGGAATTCGTCGAGCGCGTCGACCGGCGTCGCAGCGCCTCCGATGCCCGACGCCTGCTCAAGGCAGCCGCCGGCGGTCAGGCGCTCGCGTTCTTTCCGGAGGGGACTTTCCTGCACGCAAGAGGGCTGGGGCCGTTTCATTCCGGCGCCTTCGTCACGGCCGCCCGCGCAGGGTTGCCGGTCGCACCGGTACTGATCAGAGGCGCCCGCGCCGTGCTGCCCCCCGGCGCCCGATTGCCCCGGCCGGGCATCAGCATCGACGTGCGAGTGCTATTGAGTAAAAACGCCGGGGGAGCAGACGGTCCGGCAGCGCGCAGGCTTCGCGATGAAGTGCGTCAGATCATGCTCGCCGAGCTCGGCGAACCCGATCTGCTGCCGAAGCCGCAGCTCGAGACTATTCCAGATCGCTCAGCTTAAACGCGATCCTTGACTCGCGCGACGCGCTACCGGTTGACCATCGACGATGCGCGGCTTGAATTTCCATTTGAGCACCGCACGAACGGTATTGCTGTTGAACAGCCTCGGCGGCTCGGCGGCAACGATTTCGACATTGGCGACGCTGCCGTCCGGCAAAATAGTGAACGACACTTCTACCCAGCCTTCGATACCATTCAGCGCCGCTTCGCGGGGCCATTGCGGCTCGATCTTCACGACGGCGATCGCATCGCCTTCGGCCGGGGGCGATTGATTCCTGCCGGCCGCTATGTAGGGGCCGACGCCTGCGCCCGGACCTTGGATACCCGGGAAATCAGGGTCGATCGTCGCGCGCTCCGGTTCGCTCGGATTCTTCATTTCGATTGTCGGCGCAATCGGTTCCTCGGGCGGCTCGGGCGGGTCCGGGAGCCGTGCCCGCTTGGGGACGACGGTCTCGTCTGTTTGGATTCGTATGAATGCCACCACCTCTCCGGCATCGAGACTGTCGTGGAAGCCGTCGGCGTCGCGAATCAGATGGTGCATGAGCAGAAACAGAAGCAGCGCGGCTACGAGCCCGGCTGTCATCGAAAGGAAATATCGCATGGCTCTTACCTCGCGGGTTGCGAGAATAGAGCTTAACCGGCCACCCGCGAGAAGAGTTGTCACCCTGCCGTAAGCGAGGGGCGTCGCGTCGCGCCGCCGGAAACGCTGTACTCTTACTTGCAGGGATGCAGTGTTATTTTCAAGAACGGCAAGTTCTGGCAATTGCTCGCGATCCGACGATCACACTTTTCGGATCACAGCGGCCGGATCAATAACCCGGTGGTCAGGAACAAAGGACCGGTCCGACCGCCGATCAGGTGCTCGCGACCGTGACCTGCTGGCGGTCGCGAACATAAGCGATCCAGCCGTTCGCCTGATCGCGGCTGCTGTCGTCGTAGTTCTTCGCTTCATCGAGCGCCGCGAGCGCATCGTCATAGCGTTCGAGCTCGGCCAGCCCTATGCCGAGCAACAGGTAGGCGCCGCCGGTCTGCTTCTCCTTCATGCCCCCTTTGTCGACCGCTTGCCGGGCGGCTTTTGCCGCCTCGTCCCATTCCGTCTTTTCAGCGAAGAGCTGCGCCTTCTGCAGATAGTAATCACCAGTCTCGGACATAGGTGCGAGCTTGTCGATGACCGCAATCGCTTTGTCGAACTCTCGCGCCCCGGTCCAGGCACTGAGCAGCAGCTCGAGGTTTTTCTGGTTTTCGGCCACGTTGCCGGCTTCCATCTCTTTCGCGAGCATCTTGCCTGCGTCGTAAGGCAGCTCCAGAAACAGGTTCATGCGTACGATATTGAGCAGCTTCCGCTCGTCGTCGATGAGATCCTTGTCGTAGGCGAGCATCTGCGCGGCCAGTGCCGGCTTGTCTTCCTCGAGCTCCTGATACGCTCCCGCAAGCGTCTCCCAGTACGTGAGTTTGTTCGGCCACCGCGCGACCATCGTGCGGAGAAGCTCCACAGCGTCGCGATACTGCTCAGTCTCGAAATGGATCGCGAGCGCGAGCTGATACCAGGATTCCTGCGGCTTGTCCGACTTGGCAATCGCCGCCTCCACGTAAGGCAGCGCCTCGCGATACTTCTCGAGCTCCGCATAATTGCTCGCCATCAGAATATAGGGTTCGGATTTCGGATCCTTCTCGAGCTGCCACCAGCGCATCAGCGTGTCGATCGACTTCTGATAGTCCTCGCGAGTCGTATACAAGCCCGCCAGCGAGAAGAGCGTGCCGGTCTGTGCCGCGTTCGGCAGCGCATCCGACTTGAGCGCCTTCTCGAAATACTCGATCGACTTCGGATACTCTTCTTCCTGCGCGTGCAGGAAGCCGAAAGTCTGCCAGACGAGGGCTTGCGCGTAGTCGTCGAGGCTGCCGTTATCCAGCGCGCGCAGCTTTTCTATCGCCTCACCCTGCTTGTTGTTCCCCATGAGCTCGTGCACGACGGACAAGCGCTTGTAGGTGCGCTCGTCCATGGTCACCGGTTTTTCCTCGCGCTCGATCTTCGGCTGCTTGTCGGCCGGCGTCAGTATCTGCGGCTGCTCGTTGGCCGACGCCTGAGCCTGCTTTTCCGACCGTTGCTCTTCCGGTTGCGCCCGCGACTCTTCATCGGGCGACGTCTGCGCGTAGACCGAGAGGCCGGTCAACAGCCAGACGGGTATGACGAGCGCGGCGAACGCCCGACCGAGAAAATGATTCCTGTGTTTCATTATGATCCCTGCTGCAAATCTTCCAGCTTGAATTCGATTCTCTGGGTAGCGCGCCGCGCGACCGGCTGGCCATCGACGATGCGCGGCTTGAACTTCCACTTCAAAATGGCGCGGATGGCATTGCGCACGAACAACCGGCGCGGCTCCGCGTTCAATACCTTCACGTCCGCCACCGTGCCGTCCGGCTGGATCGTGAATTCGACCTCGACAAAGCCTTCGATGCCGTTCAGCAGCGCTTCACGCGGCCATTGAGGATTGATCTTCACGATCGGCACTACGTCGCCTTCTGCCGAGCGGTCGCCGGGGCTCCAGGCGCCTATATAAGGCCCGCTGCCTCCGGCGGCGGAAACGTCGATGTTCGGCGTTTCGATATCCAGCGGCGTGGGCGGCGGCTGATCCTGATTCTGCACCACGAGCTCCGGCGGCGGCGGTGGCTCCTCGGGCT